>JADYZO010000033.1 GCA_020853135.1 Gammaproteobacteria bacterium | reverse complement strand
GATTTCGTCGTTGCGGCCCATGAGTTCCAGCGCCGACTTCACCAGCCAGGTCCGCCGCGGCCCGGCCACATGCAGGTCCTCGGGCACCCGCTGCCCGTTTGCGACATAAGCCAGGGGCAGCCGGCCGCGAATCAGCGCCGACAGCGCACCGCCCAGGGAGGCCGCCTCATCCGTCTTGGTAAGGATGCACGCGGACGGGCGCGTGACCATGAACGCATCCACAATTTCCTGCAGGCCCTGCGTCTGGGTGTTGGCCGGCAGGGCCAGCAGCACCCGGATCCGGCTGTCGGCGGTCGCCAGCCAGGACAGCTGGCGCGCCAGGCGAACGTCGCGCTGGCCCATGCCGGCGGTGTCGATCAGCACGAGGCGGCGGCCGGCCAGCATGGCGAGGATCTCGGCGAGGCGGTTGCTGTCGCCCGCCTGGTAGACGGGCGAACCGAGGATCTCGCCGAAGGTCTCCAGCTGCTCGCGCGCGCCGATGCGGAAGGTGTCGGTGGTGATCAACGCCACGTCCTCCGGCCGGCCGCCGAGTGCGTAGCGCGCCGCCAGCTTGGCGATGGAGGTGGTCTTGCCGGCGCCGGTGGGCCCGACGATGGCGAACACGCCGCCCGCGGCGATCAGGTCGTCCTCGCATGCCTGGATGCCGGCCTCCAGGCGCCGCAGCGGTGCACTCCAGGCCGTGCGGGCGGTGAGTTCCTCCCCCAGTGCGGTGGTGATCTCGTGCACCACGTCCGGGGTGATGCCGATGCGGGTGAGGTTGCGCATCGCGGCCGTGGCGGCGGCGTTGCGCCGCACGCCGTCGTTCCAGGTGAGGCGGGCGAACTGGGTCTCGAGCAGGTCGCGCAGGGTGTGCACGTCCTCGCGCAGGTTGCGGAATTCGGGATCTCCGGCCAGCGCTGCCACGGCGGGTCCGCAGGGCGTGGCGGGCGCCTGCGCTGCAGCCGGGGCAACGGGGCTGGCGCGGGGCGGGCCGGCGGCCGGGAACGTGGTCGCGGGAACTGCCGCCGGGGCGGACGGTGATTCGTAGTCCACCGCGGCCGAGAGCTCGATGCCAGCTTCGACCCGCTGGGTATCGAGGATCACCGCGTCCGGGCCCAGGGTCTCGCGCACCTGGCGCATGGCCTCGCGGACATCGGGGGCGACGAAGCGTCTGATTTTCATCCTGCCTTCCTTTCATCCGTCCCGGGCGCCCCTGCAGGTGCCCGGCCGGTGCCAAAATCCCGTCAACTTCCCACGGCCGCCACGAGCTTGACGCGCCGGCTGTCCGGCACCTCGTTGTAGGCCAGCACCTTCAGGCTGGGCACCGCGAAGCGCAGGAAGCGTGCAAGCCAGGGCCGCAGCGCCGGGGAAACCAGCAGGACCGCCGGTTGTCCGGCGATTTCCTGGCGCTGGGTCGTCTCCGACAGCCGGGCCTGGACCCGCTCGGCCAGCGAAGGCTCGATCCCGCCCTCGCCGCCGCCCTTGAGGGCATCCTGCAAGATCTGTTCCAGCCTGGGCTCCAGCGTGATGACCGGCAGCTCCTCGGACTGGTTGCCGAGCTTTTGCACGATCGAGCGCCCGAGCGCGGCACGGACGTGGCCGGTAAGCAGGTCCGGGTCCTGGCTGGCACGTCCGAACTCGGCGAGCGTCTGGCAGATGGTGCGCATGTTGGTGATGGCCACCTGGTCGCGCAGCAGGTCCTGGAGCACGCGCACGATGACCGGGAGCGGCAGGGTCTTGGGCGTGAGTTCCTCGACCAGCCGGGGCGCGGTCTTCGCCAGCCGGTCGAGCAGCTGCTGCGCCTCCTGGTGGCCGAGCAGCTCGTGGGCGTTTTCCTGGAGCACCTTGGAGAGGTGGGTGGCGATGACCGTCGGCACGTCCACCACCGTGTAGCCGCGCGCCTGCGCCTCCTCGCGCTGGACGGGTTCGATCCACACCGCCTCCAGGTTGAAGGCCGGGTCGCGTGCGGGAATGCCCTGGATCGGCTGGTCGATGTGGCCCGGGTTGATGGCCAGCTCGCGGTCCGCGTGGATCTCGCCCTGGGCGACGGCGGAGCCGAGCAGGCTGATGCGGTAGCCCTGGGGTGGCAGGTCGAGGTCGTCGCGGATGCGCACCGGCGTGATGAGGAAGCCGAGTTCCTCGGACAGGCGCTTGCGCACGCCCTTGATCCGGCGCATCAGTTCGCCGTCCTGGCTCTTGTCGACGAGCGGGATGAGGCGATAGCCCACGTCCAGCGCAATGGGATCGGCCTGGCCCACGTCGTCCCAGGACAGGTCGCGGCTGGGTTCCGGCGGCGGCAGCTCGGGTTCGGGCCCCCGGTTCTCCAGCGCCTGGCGGATGGCGGCGGCCTTGCGTTCGAGCAGCCAGGCGCTGCCGGCGCAGGCGCCCGCCGCCAGCAGGAAGGCCACATTGGGCATCCCCGGCACGATGCCGAGCAGGCCGAGCAGCACGGCGACCACCCGCAGGATGCGCGGATCGCCGGCCAGCTGCCTGAACAGCTGCTGGCCCATGTTCTCGGCGCGCGACATGCGCGTGACGATGATGGCCACCGCGGTGGAGAGCAGCAGCGAGGGGAGCTGCGCCACCAGGCCATCGCCGATGGTGAGCAGGGTGTAGGTCTGTGCGGCGGCGGCGAAGCTCAGGCCGTGCTGGAGCGTGCCGATGAGGATGCCGCCGATGACGTTGATGAAGACGATGAGCAGTCCCGCGATGGCATCGCCGCGCACGAACTTGCTCGAACCGTCCATGGCACCGTAGAAATCCGCCTCGGTGCGCACCTCGGCACGGCGCTGGGCGGCTTCCTCCTGGGTGATGATGCCGGCGTTGAGGTCGGCGTCGATCGCCATCTGCTTGCCCGGCAGGGCGTCCAGGGTGAAGCGCGCGCTCACCTCGGAGACCCGCCCGGCGCCCTTGGTCACCACCACGAAGTTGATGATGATCAGGATCGCGAAGACGACCACGCCCACCGCGTAGTTGCCGCCCACCACGAACTCGCCGAAGGCCTCGATGACCTTGCCCGCCGATCCCGTGCCGGTGTGGCCGTGCAGGAGCACGACCCGCGTCGAGGCGACGTTGAGGCCAAGGCGCAGCAGGGTGGCCAGCAGGAGGACCGTGGGGAACACCGCGAAGTCGAGCGGCCGCAGCACGTACACCACCGCCAGCACCACCATCAGCGAGAGCGCGATGTTGAAGGTGAACAGCGCATCGAGCAGCAGCGGCGGCAGTGGCAGCACCACCATGGAGAGCATGGCGAGGATCAGCAGCGGCACGCCGGCGCCCCCGAGGCTCTGCAGGAATCGCGCCGGGCCGTTGTTCGGCAGGGTCATGGCATCTTCTCCATGGATGGGTCAGCGGTTTCAGGTCTGCGGGCCGCGCCGCCCGCGGCGGGGCGTGGCGAGCCCGGCATCCACCTGCACGGCGGGCCGCTCGGGCCAGGGTGCGCCGCTCTGCACGGCAGCCTTGACGCGGTAGACATAGGTCAGCACCTGGGCCACCGCCACGTAGAGCGGGCCCGGGATCTCCTGGTTGAGGTTGGTGGTCCAGTACAGTGCGCGGGCGAGCAGTGGCGCCTCGAACAGCGCCACGCGGTGCCGGCCGGCGAGTTCGCGGATGCGGGCGGCGACGTGGTCCGCGCCCTTCGCGACCACCACCGGCGCGCGCATGCGCTTCTCGTCGTAGCGCAGGGCCACGGCGAAGTGGGTCGGGTTGGTGACCACGACATCGGCGGTGGGCACGGACTTCATCATCCGCCGGTTGGCCAGCTGCTGCTGCAGCGAGCGGATGCGGCTGCGCACCTCGGGGCGGCCCTCCGTCTCCTTCAGTTCCTCGCGGACTTCCTGGCGGGTCATGCGCAGCTCGCGGTTGTGCGACCACATCTGGAAGGGTGCGTCGGCGAGCGCCACCAGCAGCATGCCGAAGCTGCAGGCGATGAGCGTCACGGCCACGAGGTGGGCGGCCTGGCCCATCGCGCTGCCCAGTGGCGCGGTGCCGAGGGAGAGCACCTCCCCGCGGGCCCAGGCCATGCAGATGAACGCAAAGCCGCCGATGACCAGGCCCTTGGCGAGTGCCTTGGCGACTTCCACCAGGCCGCGCACGCTGAGGATGCGCTGCATGCCCTTGACCGGGTCGAGCCGGCTCCATTGCGGGAGGAACTGCCCGGTGCTGAACACCCAGCCGCCCACCGCCAGGCTGCCGGCGATCGCGGCCAGGGCCAGGGCGACCAGCAGCGGTGCGAAGGCGAGCAGCATGTCGAGGCTGGCCGTGGCGAGTGCCGCGGTCATGCTGCCGGGCCGGTCGAGCAGGTGGGGGTCGGGGCTCAGCCCGCGGCGCATCAGCTCCTCGAGGGCGGCGCCGAAGTGCTCGCGCGCGCCGGCCATGACGCCGGCGCCGGCCAGCAGCACGGCGGCGATGTTCAGCTCCCGCGAGCGGGCGACCTGGCCGCGCTGCCGCGCATCCTCGCGGCGCTTCGGCGTGGCTTGTTCGGTGCGTTCCTGGAAATCCATCTCCGCCATGTTCAGTGCCCCGCCAGCAGGCGGCCCATGGCGTCAAAGGTCGCGGTCAGCTGCGCCTGCCAGATCGGGCCGTGCGAGCCGATGTCCATGAGGATCACCAGGAAGCCCATCAGCATCGTGACCGGGAAGCCCACGGCAAAGAGGTTGAGCGTCGGCGCGGCGCGGCTGATGACGCCAAAGGCGACGTTGACCATGAGCATGGCCGCCACCGAGGGCAGGGCGAGTTTCACGGCGCCGACGAACATCAGGCTGGCGAAGTCGGCCACCAGCCGCGCGTCGCCGAAGCCGATGCCACCGCTGCCGACGGGCACCAGGGCGAAGCTCGAGGCCAGCACCTGGATCAGCTGCAGGTGGGCGTTCGCCGCCAGCATGAGCAGCGTGGCGATGATGAGGTAGAAGCGCCCGAGCAGCGGGATGCCGCCGGACTGCGGGTCCACCACCATGGCGAAGGACAAGCCCGTGCCGCTGGAGACGATCTGGCCGCCGAGCACCGCCGCCTCGATGGCGATCTTGAGCAGGAAGCCGATGGCGAGCCCGATGAGGAGTTCCTGGCCGACGGCCAGCAGGCCGGGCAGGCTCAGCGGTGAATAGGCCGGGAGCTGGCCCACGGCCGGCAGCATCGCGAAGGACAGCACCAGCGTGATCAGCAGGCGCACGCGATTGGGGACGAACATTGCACCGAGCACGGGGGCGACCATCACCATGCCGCCCACCCGCAGGGCAGCCCACAGGATGTGGAACAGCGTGTCGGTGAGGGCGGCGAGCGTCAGCATGGGAGCACGGGCGGCGCGCTCAGCCGAGCATGGCCGGGATGTTGTGGAACAGGGTGCGGGTGTAGCCGGTGAGCATCTCCAGCATCCAGGGGCCGGTCGCCAGCAGCACCAGCACCAGCGCCAGCAGCTTGGGGATGAACGACAGCGTCATTTCGTTGATCTGGGTGGCGGCCTGCAGCACGCCCACCAGCACGCCGGTGACCAGCGCGGCCAGCAGCAGCGGCGCGGCGACCAGGATGGTCACGGTGAGTGATTCGCGGGCCACGGTCAGCACCATCTCGGGGGTCATGGGTTGCTCCTCACTGGGTGGCGAAGCTCGCTGCCAGCGTGCCCATGACCAGGCTCCAGCCGTCCACGAGGACGAACAGCATGATCTTGAACGGCAGAGAGATGAGCATCGGGGAAAGCATCATCATGCCCATCGACATGAGCACGCTGGAGACCACCAGGTCGATGATCAGGAACGGGATGAACGTCAGGAAGCCGATCTGGAACGCGGTCTTGAGCTCCGAGGTCATGAAGCTCGGCAGCAGCACCGACATCGGCACCGCCTCGGGCGCGGCATATTCCTCGTGGCCCGCCAGGTTGGCGAACAGCTCGAGGTCCGGCTCGCGGGTCTGCCCCAGCATGAAGGCGCGCAGCGGCTTCTCCGCGGCGGCGGCCGCATCGTCGAGTTCGATGGTGCCGGCCATGTAGGGCTTCACCCCGTTGTCGTAGACCTCGTTGAGGACCGGGCCCAT
>JADYZO010000032.1 GCA_020853135.1 Gammaproteobacteria bacterium | reverse complement strand
GGCGATGCGTTCGGCCAGCGCCGGCGTCTCCCCGGACAGGAGCAGGACCACGCCGGCGATGAAGGCGAGCGTCGCCATTGCCGGCGGCGCCACGAAGTCGAGCGACCGGCGCGTCCAGCCCCAGGCGATGCGCATGCGCCGGCGCTGCCGCCAGGCCTCGAAGGTGCTGAGGAGCGTGATGGCCAGCAGGAACGGCAACGCGTAGTACATGACGCGGTAGGCGAGCAGCGCGCCGAGCAGCGCATCCGGCGGGACCCCCGGCAGCAGCAGCAACAGGATTGATTCGAAGACGCCCAGGCCACCCGGGACGGTGCTGACCGCGCCCACGACCAGGGCCACCATGTACAGGCCGGCAAAGGTGACGAAGGAGGGTGCTGCGGCATCGGGCAGCAGCACGTAGAGCACGCTGCAGGCGAGCAACAGGTCGGCGGTCGAGAGCGCGAGCTGCAACAGGGTCGTGCGCCAGGCCGGCAGCGGCACCGACCAGCCGGCGAGCGCCAGCGGCGCGCGCCGCCAGGCCGTCAGCAGCACCCAGCCGGCGACCAGGGCCAGGACCACCGAGCCGAGCCCCCAAGCCAGCACCGGCGAAGCGTGCAGCAGGGAGGCGGCGTTGCCGGCATCGACGATGAGCGAGCTGCCCGTCAGCAACCCGGCGCCGAGGCCGAAGGTGAGCGCGCAGAAGGCGATGACCTGGGCGATTTCCGCGGCGCCGAGCCCGGACAGCGAATACAGGCGGTAGCGGATGGCACTGGAGGAGAACCCCACCAGGCCGACGTTGTGGCCGAAGGCAAAGGCGATGAAGGAAGTGGCTGCAACCCGGCGGTAGGGCAGGGCGCGCCCGACCTGGCGCAGGGCCAGCACGTCGTAGAGCGTCAGCACCGTATAGCTCAGCGCCGTCACGCCGAGCGCCGTGGCGATGTCGGACAGGCCGATGCCCGCCGCGGCGGCGAGGATGTCGCTCAGCTGCAGCCGGTGGGTGAGCTCGTGGAGGACGACGAGCGCGATGGCGAAGGCAAAGGCCATCGCGGCGGCAGACAGGATTCGGGTCCAGTGGCGGGGCATATCCGCAGGCATTATCCGGTATCGGCCGGCGGCCGGTGCTATCCTTTGACGTCCGCCGGCGCCGACCGTGACCGGTCGGCCCAGGGTTTTCCCGCTGCCCATGAGTTCCAGCCCGGCACGCCGCATCGTGATGTCGACCCGCACCGTGCGCCGGCACGCCGGCAGCTCGCGGATCGTGTTGGCGCTCGTGCGGGGCCTGAGCGCCGCCGGCCACCACGTCGAGGTCGTCGCCGACCGCCTCGATGCCGGGGCCGTGCAGGCCGCCGGTGGCATCGCGCGTCATCCCCTCGGCAGCGCCTGGCTGCAGAGTCTCGCGGTGCGGCTGCTGCCCCGCGGGCGGGTGCAGGCGATCCGCGAGCGTGCGGTCCACCGCAGCCGGCCGGACCTGGTCATCAGCGACGGCGACCTCACCCGCCAGGACGTGGTGCTGCTCCACAATGTCCTGGCGCGGGAGATCGAGGTGCTCGGCGAGGCATCGGCAGCCGCACGCGGCCTGGTGGCCGTGCAGGCGCGGGCCCTGCAGTCTCCGGCACTGCGGCTGGTGGTGGCCAACTCCGCCCTGGTGCGCGATGAGTGCCTGCGCCGCTTCGGCCTGCCGGCAGGGCGCCTGGCCGTGGTCCACCCGGGCCATGACCCGCGCCAGTTCACGGCCGACGGGCGCGCCGGCCTGCGCGAACGCGTACGCGCGGAGCTCGGGGTCGCGCCCGGGCAATTCCTCGTGGCCTTCGTCACCTCGGGCCACTTCCGGCTGCGCGGTGTGGACATCCTGGCCGGCACGCTCGCCCGGCTCCCGCCCGGTGGCAGGGCCCGGCTGCGCCTGCTGGCCGTCGGCCACGGCGGCAATATCGCCCTGCTGCGTGCGGCGCTGGAGCGCCACGGCGTCGCCGGCGGCCTCATCGTGCAGCCACCCGTGGACGGCGTGGAGCGCTATTACCATGCTGCCGACCTGCTGTTCCACCCGGCGCTGTTCGAGACTTTCGGGCTGGTGTGCCTGGAAGCGGCGGCCTGCGGCTGCCCGGTGCTGACATCGCGCGCGGTCGGGGCCAGCGAGCTGTTCACCGGCTCCGGCGGCGTGGTGGATGCGCCCTCCGTGGAGGCCTTCGCCCCCGTGCTGGAGCGGCTGATGATGGATGCGCCCTGGTATGCCGCCGTGGCACAGGGCCAGCTCGCGGCCGCCCGTGTGCGCGACTGGGATGCCTACGCGCGGGATTTCATCGCCGTGCTCGGCGGGCACGGCCTGCTGTAGGCCCCGCGCGGGCCGGGAGCCAGGAACGGCCCGCGCGGGGACAGCTGCGCCGGGGGGTTACCCGTTTCGCGACAAAGAACCGAGGGCGAGGTAGAGCGTGTTGTCTCCGCGCCGGACCAGGATGGCGATGGGCTTGTCGGCCGGGGCGGCGGCCACCAGTTCCCTGAGCTGGCGCGTGTCCTTGATGTCCGACTGCCCGAGGCGCAGCAGCACGTCGCCGCGGCGGATGCCGGCCTCGGCGGCCGGGCCATCGCCGACGGCGGTGACGAGCACGCCACCGGACTGCAGGCCGAGCTGCGCGCGCTGCTCCGGGCTGAGGTCGGCCACGGCGACGCCGAGGCTGCCGTGGGTCTTGTCCGTGCCGGCCGGGCTGGCATCCTGGCTGTTCGCCTCGGCCAGCTGCTCGACCTTCGCCGTCAGCACGCGTTCCTTGCCCTCGCGGATGACCTTGAGCCGGGCGCTGCCGCCGACCGTGGCTGCGCCCACGAGCGGGGGCAGGTCCGAGGCATCGACGATCGGGTGCCCGTCGAACTCGACGATCACATCCCCGGCCTTCAGGCCGGCGCGCGCTGCCGGACTCTCCGGCTGCACCTGCGACACCAGTGCTCCGCGCGGGTGGTCGAGGCCGAAGCTCGCGGCCAGCTCACGGCTCATGCCCTGGATGCCGACGCCGAGCCAGCCGCGCGAGACATGGCCGGTGGCCACCAGCTCCTGCTGCACCCGCATGGCGACATCGATCGGGATGGCAAAGGACAGGCCCTGGTAGCCGCCCGTGCGGCTGAAGATCTGCGAATTGATGCCCACGACCTCGCCCCTGAGGTTGAAGAGCGGGCCACCCGAGTTGCCCGGGTTGACGGCTGCATCGGTCTGGATGAAGGGTACGTAGGTGTCGTCGGGCAGCGCGCGCCCCTTGGCGCTGACGATGCCCGCGGTGACGGTGTTCTCGAAGCCGAAGGGCGAGCCGATGGCCAGCACCCACTGGCCGACCTTGAGGTCATCGGAGTTGCCCATGACCACGGTGGGGAGATCCTTCGCATCGATCTTCAGCACCGCGACGTCGGTCTGGCGGTCCTTGCCGAGCACCTTCGCGGTGAATTCGCGCCGGTCGGTCAGCTTCACCGTCACCTGGGTGGCATCGTCCACGACGTGGGCGTTGGTGAGGACCAGGCCATCGGCACTGATGATGAAGCCGGAGCCCTCGCCCATCACGGGCTGGCGGGGCGGCGCCGGCATGCCGCGGAAGAAGAACGGCAGCAGCTGGTCGTCGTCCGGCCCGCCAAACCCGGGCATGCCGGGTGGCGCGCCGCGGGCCGCGGTCTTCACTTCCTGCTTGACGGTGATGTTGACCACGGCCGGACCGTAGCGCTCGACCAGCGCGCTGAAGTCGGGCAGGCCCGTGGCGGATGCGAAAACCGGCGCCGCCGCCGCGGGGGAAGTCGCGGTCGGCCCAGGGGGGATCGCGGCGCTGGCGGGGGAGTGCCATGCCGTGGGGAGGATCGCAGCCGCGCCAACGACAATGGCGGCGACGACGCCGGTGGTTAACAGGACTCTGGCCTTCAGCCCGGTGCTCATGGTGGGAACCTGCACAACAACCCGATGGCCGTGCAAGTTAGCGGGCGAGCCTTAAGGGCTGCTTACTCGGGCATGCTGCACCGACGCGACTGGCCGCATGCCCGGCAGACCCGCAAAAAGAAACAGGCCGGAGGGGGGGGGCCGGCCTGTTTCGCTGCCTTCTCTGCTCTCGCTGGGGGACTCTGCGAGGTGGTCCGGGTGACTGTCACTGCCATCATCTCCGGGCCACGGTTCGTACTGTGCAGCTGCTGTCTTAAGGGCCCCTTAACGCCCGTCCGGGGCGGGAAAGCGCACCGTGACCCGCAGCCCGTGGCCCCCGGGGTGGTCGCCGAGTTCGATGGTGGCCCGGTGGTTCTTCACGATGCTCTGCACGATGGCGAGGCCCAGTCCCGTCCCGGGTGCCTCGCTGCCGGCCACCCGGAAGAAGCGGTCGAAGACCCGTGCCCGTTCCGCGGGCGGGATGCCCGGCCCGGAGTCGGTGACCCGCAGGAAGGGCGCACCGGCCTCCTGTCCCACCGCGACGTCGATGCGCCCGCCCGCCGGCGTGTAGCGCAGGGCGTTGTCCACCAGGTTGCGCAGGAGCATGCGCAGGGCGTGCGGGTCGCCCCGCACGCTGGCGGGCTCGCTGGCGGCGATGCCGAGGTCCTGCCCGCGCGCATCGGCCAGCGGGGCGAGGTCGCTGACCACCTCGCGCGCCAGTTCCTCCAGGGCCACGGCCGTCGTGGTGCTGCCGGCGGGTGCCGCCTGGAGCCGGGCGAGGTCGAGCATCTGCTCGACCAGCCGCGCCGCACGATCGAGCCCGGCGCGCAGCTGCGCAAAGGCGGCGTGCTTTTCCGCATCATCCTGCGCCTGCTCGGCGAGCTGCGCCTGCAGGCGCAGCGCGGTGAGCGGCGTGCGCAGCTCGTGGGCCGCATCGGCGACGAAGGCCTGCTGGGCCTCGATGGCCAGGCGCAGGCGCGCCAGCAGGTCGTTCAGCGCCACCGCGAGCGGGCGGACCTCGTCTGGCAGGCCGGATTCCCCCAGCGGTTCCAGCGCATCGGGCTGGCGCAGCCGCACCGAGTCCGCCAGCCGGTCCAGCGGGCGCAGCTGCATGCCGACGATGAGCCAGATGGCGATGCCGAGCACCGGCAGCATCAGCCCCATGGGCGCCAGGGTCTTCAGCGCGAGGGAGACCGCGCGTTGCTGGCGCACGGCCAGCGGCTGCGCCACCTGGATCACGTAGCCGCGGCTCGGGCTCGGCAGGGTGTAGACGCGCCATGGCACCCGGTCGACCAGCACGCTGGACAGGCCCGCCCGCTGCAGCCCGGGCAGCTCGCGATAGAGCTCGGAGAGGTACACGCGCACGCCGGTGACGTTCCACACCTGCACCACCACGCTGTTGCGCGTCTCGCTCGCCGGCAGCTCCAGCGGCAGGGCGAAGTCGAAGGGCTGGTCGCGCAGCGAGAGCGCGGTCTGCTGCAGCTGCTCGTCGAAGACCTGGTCGAGCCCGGCGAGCGCACCCTCGTACAGGGTGTAGGCGCCGGAGAGCCCTGCCGCGGCCACCGCCGAGAGCAGCCACAGCAGCAGCCGCGCACGGATGGTGGTCATGCGCCGCTGCGCACGCGGTAGCCCACGCCCCGGACGTTCTGGATGTAGCCGGTGCCGAGCTTCTTGCGCAGGTTGTGGATGTGCACCTCCACCGCGTTGCTCTCCACTTCCTCGCCCCAGCCGTAGAGCCGCTCCTCGAGCTGGGTGCGCGAGAGCACATGGCCCGGACGCTCCAGCAGCGCGCCGAGCAGCGCGAACTCGCGGTGCGAAAGACTGACCGGCTCACCCTCGCGGGTGACTTCGTGGCTGGCCGGGTTGAGTGTGACGCCGCAGTGCTCGACCAGGTTCTCGGCGCGGCCGGACTGGCGGCGCAGGACGGCACGCACGCGGGCGGCCAGCTCGTCGAGGTCGAAGGGCTTGAGGATGTAGTCATCGGCGCCCGCGTCGAGGCCGC
>JADYZO010000031.1 GCA_020853135.1 Gammaproteobacteria bacterium | reverse complement strand
TGGACGAGGAGTTCGTCGACTGGTTCTCCATCTGCGGGCCGCCGGCGAAGTGCGAGGCGCGCCTCGGTGCGCTGATCGGGAAGGGGCTCGACCACGTCTACCTGCTCGGCGGCTCGCCGGTGGCTTCACCACACGGCGCAAGGCAGGCGGCGATGGTGGAGCAGACGCGGCTGTTCGCGGCCACGGTCATGCCACGGCTGCGCTGAGCAGGCAACGAAACGGCGGCGGGCGGCGCGCCTCAGCGCGTGCGCAGGATCTTCTTCAATTCCCGCGCCACCGCATCGGCCAGCGGCACGTCGTCCTGGCCAAGGCCGCGCACCGAGAGGAAGACGCGGCTGGTGATCGGGATCTCGGTCCACTGCTCGCTGGCGCCTGGTGCCAGGCGCCGGCCGGACATCGCGGGGCGCAGCTCGAGTTCACGCAGCAACTGGCCGAGGTCCCCCGGTGCTTCTGCCACCACTGCGCCGGCGGCGGATACGGGAGTGGCTGGCGCTGTCGGGGCTGCCGCCCCGGTCGCAACCGCATCTGGCAGTGGCGGTGGTGGTGTCGCGCCGGTGGCCGGGGGCGTGGAGGCCCGCTGGCGGATGCCGGCATCGGCCAGGCCGTAGCTGCGGCGGGGACCCGCAGGCCCGAGCAGGCCGGGTACCGGCTGCGGTGGCGCGGCGGGTGCGGCAATCGCGGGTGCGTCGCTGCGTACCGGCGCAGGCCCGGCGGTGGCGACCGGCGGTGCTGCAGCCGGGATGGCGGCCGGCTCGGGGGCCGCCGGCTGTGCCAGCTGCTCGAGCAGCGGCGCGATGTCCTCCATCGGCATGCCGCGCTCGAGCAGGTCGCCGATGCGCCCGGGCTCGAGCCTGCCGAGCAGGGTGCCGATCTCGCGCAGGGTGACGGTGCCGCAGCGGCCCTGGTCCTGCAGGTCCTTGAACCCGCGGATGAAGCGCAGCCGCAGCAGGGCGTCGTAGGGGTAACGGGTATTGGGGCCGCGCCGGCCGGCGCGCGGAATCAGGCCCTGCTGGAGGTAGTAGACGATCGTGCGCCGGTCGAAGCCGGAGATCTGCTGCATCTCGGTGATGGAATACGTGCGCAGCGGCAACATGTTGATATCGTAGGAACATGTAAACTGTCTGTCAACACGTGACGACTTTCCGGATGTTTATAACTGTCGACAAGTGGTGAGATGCAGGCCGCCATGCCCGGAAGGCGGTCCGCCATCCCTCTCAGAGGTGGGCCACCACCTGGTCGACCTCGCCCGGGCTGCCGATGATGACTGCCGTGCGCTGGTGGATTGCGGTGGGTGGCTCATCGAGGATGCGCTGGCCGGGCGCGCAGAGCGCCTTGCCGCCCGCCTGCTCGACGAGCATGGCCATGGGATTGGCTTCGTACATCAGGCGCAGCTTGCCCTTCGGTGCCTTGGTGGTGGGCGGGTAGAGGAACACGCCGCCCTTGAGCAGGATGCGGTGCACGTCGGCCACCATGGCGCCGGCGTAGCGGCTGGAATAGCCGTTGCGCTGGGCAAAATCCAGATAGGCCTGGTAGCCCGCGGGAAAGGCGAGGCGGTTGCCCTCGTTGACCGAATAGCTCTTCGCCCCGGCGGGGATGCGCAGGCCCTGTTCGACGCGCACGAAGGCGCCGATCGCCGGATCGAGCACGAACATGTCCACGCCGTTGCCGATGGTGAGCGTGAACACCGTGGAGGGACCGTAGAGGATGTAGCCGGCGGCCACCTGCCGGCTCCCGGGCTGCAGCAGCGAATCCTCGGCGCGTACCGCACGCCGGTCGTGGCGCAGGATGCTGAAGATGGTGCCCACCGATCCGCAGACATCGAGGTTGGAGGAGCCGTCCAGCGGATCGAAGAGCACGCAGTACTTGCGTTCGCCCTCCTTCCCGGTGCGCAGGATCACCGGCTCCTCGTTTTCCTCCGAGGCGACGATGGCCACGCCCTCGCGCCCGCCGAGCGTGCGCAGCAGGACTTCGTTGGCGATGACGTCGAGCTTCTGCTGCTGTTCGCCCTGCACGTTGTCGGTGCCGACCGCACCGAGCACGTCGGAGAGCCGGGCGCGGCGCACCTGCGCGGCGATGATCTTCGCCGAGATGGACAGTGCCGAGAGGACCCAGGACAGCGTCCCGGTGGCTTCCGGGTGGCGCGACTGCTGGGCGAGGATGTGGCCCTGCAGGGTGACGAGGTCCCGCGCGGCGGGAGTGGGGCCTGATGTGGCGGACATGGTTCGTGCTTCGTCGGGGAGGATGGCCGCCTAGCTTGCCATGCCCGTCACCTTGGCACGAGACCCGGGGCGTCCCGGATTCAATCCCGCAGCGGTGGCAGGGCCTGTCCTGCAGGGACGAACAGCAGCGAGACGCCGTTGTTGCAGTAGCGCTGGCCGGTGGGTGCCGGGCCATCGTCGAAGACATGGCCCTGGTGGCCGCCGCAGCGCGCGCAGCGGTATTCGGTGCGGGGCACCCCGAGCTTGAGGTCGACCTGCGTGGCGATGCGCGCCGGATCGATGGGCCGGAAGAAGCTCGGCCAGCCCGTGCCGCTGTCGAACTTGGCGGCAGTCTCGAACAGCGGCAGGTGGCAGGCGGCGCAGATGAAGGTGCCTGGCTCCTTCACGGCATTGAGCGGGCTGGTCCAGGGGGCCTCTGTGCCGTCCCTGAACAGCACCCGGAAACGCGCGGGTTCCAGGATGCGCTCCCACTCCGCGGCGGGCTTGTGGAGGGGCTCGGCTGGCTCGTTCATCCGGGGAACCTGCGGCTGGCGTCAGTGCGTCCGTGCGCCGGCGGCAATCTCATCCAGCACCTGGAGGAGGGCCTCCGGAGGCTGGGCGCCGGAGAGCCCGTAACGGCCGTCGAAGATGAAGAACGGCACGCCGCTCACGCCGGCCTGGCGGGCCTGGTCAATGAGGTCGCGCACGGTGTCCTCGTCGGTGCCCTCGCGCAGGGCGTTGAGCACCTCGGCGGCGTTCATGCCGACCTCGCTCGCAATGCCGGCCAGCACCACCGGATCGCCCACGTCCTCGCCGCGCACGTGGTGGGCGTGGAAGAGCTTCTCGGCGAGCAGGTTCTGGTCGATGCCGGCCGAGCGGGATGCCCAGTACATCAGCACATGGGCCGCGAGCGTGTTGGGCGCGCGGGCACCGGGCGGCGTGTCGAAGGCGATGCCCTCGGCGGCGCCGAGTTCCTGCATCTTCCCGCGGATCTGCAGGGCGCGTTCGGCACCGAAGATGCTGGCGTGGTGCTCGGCACGGTCCTTTCCCTCGCGCGGCATGTCGGGGCTGAGCTGGTACGGGAACCAGGTGATCTCCACGGCGAGGCCGGGGCGTTCGGCCAGCGCCTTCTCCAGGCGTCGCTTGCCGATGTAGCACCAGGGACAGACGATGTCGGAGACGATCTGGATGGCGATGGGTTGGGTCATCGTGGGCTGTCCTCGCGGGAGTGTGACCATGGTAACCGATGCTGCGGGGAGCGGCCTTATAGTAGGAGTCCCCACGGAGCCCGCCCTTGATCCCGATCCGCGACGACAACCCGCACTTTCTCGTGCCCTACGCGGTGTACGCCATCGTGGGCCTGAACGTGCTGGCCTGGGTCTTCGTGCAGGGCCTCGGCATGGAGCCGGCGCTCTCCCGCTCGGTGTGCACGCTGGGGCTCGTGCCCGGCGAATTGCTGCGCACCATTGCGGCCGGTACGGCGGTGCAGGTGGGACCAGGCACCTATTGCATCGCCACCGCGACGCCCGACTGGTTCACGATGCTGAGCCACATGTTTCTCCACGGCAGCTGGATGCACATCATCGGCAACATGTGGTTCCTGTGGATCTTCGGCAACAACGTCGAGGACGCCATGGGGCACCTGCGCTTCGTGGTGTTCTACCTGTTGTGCGGCCTCGCCGCAGCCGCGGTGCAGATGTTGTCGAGCCCGGCGTCGGGCCTGCCCATGGTCGGGGCCTCGGGCGCCATCGGCGGGGTGATGGGCGCCTATGTGATGCTGTATCCGCGGGTCAACGTCCACATGCTGCTCTGGTTCGGCTTCTACGTGGATACGTTCGCGATCCCGGCCTTCTGGATGCTCGGCTACTGGTTCCTGCTCCAGCTGATCGGCGGGGTGGGATCGCTCGGCGGCATCGGTGGCGGCGTCGCATTCTGGGCCCACGTGGGCGGCTTCATCGCCGGGGCGATCCTCGTGCTGCTGTTCCGCGATCCGGAGATGGTGGCGCGCCACCCCGGGCACGGCTGGCGCCGGCAGATCCGCTGAGGATCCGCGGGGCCGGTGCCCCGGCCCCGCGCCGTGGCGCGCCAGGCCGGTGACAGCGATGCAGCGGCCGCCCGGCCTGTTACTTGAGGAGGCCCTCGGCCTTCATGGCTGCCTGCACCTTCGGACGTGACCCGACCCGCGTGTGCAGCGCCTTGAGCTTCGGCCACTGGCCGATGTCGACACCCGCGTACTGGCCCCAGCCGAGGATGGTGAACAGGTACGCATCCGCGACCGTGAAGCGTTCGCCGAGCAGGAAGGGCTTGTCGCCCAGCGCCTGCTCGGCGTAGCCCAGCCGGCGTGCGAGCACCGCCTTCGCCGCCTCCTTGGCCTGCTCGGTCGTGGCGGGGTTGAAGAAGGGCGAGAAGGTCTTGTGGATCTCGGAGTTGATGTAGCCGAGCCATTCCTGCAGCCGGTAGCGCTGCATGTCGCCAGCGGGTGGCGCAAGACCGGCAGCCGGATTGCGGTCTGCAATGTACTGCAGGACGGCGGTGCCCTCGGTCAGCACCTGGCCGTCGTCGAGGCCGAGTGCCGGCACATAGCCCTTCGGATTGATTGCGTTGAAATCGGCGCCGTCCGAAGTTTTCTTGTCGCGGCCGACCCTGATCGCCTGGAAGGGAATTCCGGCCTCGAGCAGGGCGATGTGCGAGGCGAGCGAGCAGGCGCCCGGGCTGTAATAGAGTTTCATGGTGTTCTCCTCTCTGCCGCGGGCCATGTTAGTGCCTGTGCGGGGGATCGCAAGGCGCCCGGCTGGCTGCGACCATTCCGGTCACTGCAGTTCAGCATGGCGTGGCCGGCCGGCCGGGCAGGCCAGCAGGGCGCCGAGGAACAGCAGCCAGGAGAGCCCTTCGTTGCGCAGCTCCGAAAGCTGGATCGGCGTGATGCCCTCGATGCCGATGCCGAGCAGCCGCACGGCGACGACGCAGGCATTGATGATCACCAGCACGCACAGGCATGCGCGCAGCCAGGCCGGGCGCAACAGGCCGGCGGCGGCAAACAGCGCCATCGACAGGAACAGCGCGCCGGGCCCCGCGCGCAGGAAGTTGACGGATTCCGGGGTGCCGGCGGCGCTGATGCCGAAGCGCGCGATGTGCTCCAGCGGCTCGGCGATGTAGAGCCAGCTGCCGAAGCTGAAGATCAGCAGTGCATAGGCCATGACCAGGCGGGCGAACCAGAGACGGGTGCTTTCCATGCGGGTGCCTTCCGCGGCTCGATGGTCAGGCATTGTAGTGCCCGCAGCAGCGGTCATTGCGTCCCGCGTGGCCTGCTACCGCCCGGAGACAGGGGTCTCCGAACAAAGCGAGTATCGGGGAGCGACTTCGGAGACCCCTGCCGCAAGGGCGGTCCGCGGCGTTGAAGCGACGCAACGATTGCTGCTGCGGGCACTACAATGCCGGCATGAGCAACGAGCCGCGCCTGCAATCGTTTGCCTTGTTGCTTGGGCTGCTGGTGCTGGCGGCCGGAACGTACCTGGGATGGGTCGCAAGGTTCATGGTGATCGAACCGCAGGCGCTGCATACGCTGTGCGAGACGGCGGCGCCTCCGGCCCTGTGTGCGCTCCGCGACGCGTTGATCGCGCTGACCTTTCCGCCCCACTACGGCCAGGCTGGCCTGGCGCTCGCGGTGCTCGCCTGGTTCACGCGGCGCCGCGCGGCCGCGGGCTTCGCGGTGGCGGCGCTGTTCGCCGGCGGTCTCGGCCTGTACCTCTACGACCCGGCCTGGTCGACCCCGGCCGTGCTTGCGGCCCTGCTGCGCCTGCCGCGGGTCGGCGAGGAGCCGCCGGATCCGCGGGAGTTCATGGCCTAGGCATCCGCTGCACCAGGATTTGGCGCAGCGCCCCGCCCCAGGGCAGCGCCAGCAGCAGGCAGATGGCGAGCCAGGCGAGCGACTCGGGGTTCTGCGGCTCCAGTTGCCACAGTCCGCAACCGAGCAGCAGCACGGCCAGCAGCACGGCCTCGCGCTGGTCGGCCCCGGTGCGTCCGGCCAGGCGGATGGCCAGCGCCAGCGCAGGCAGTGCGAAGGCGGCGACCGGAATGTCGGTGTAGCGGGGCTCGACGGCGAGCATCAGGCTGATCCAGGAGGCCGCCACCAGCACCAGGCCGGCGAAGGCGCCGAGCCGCAGGGAGGGGTCCCGCAACAGCACTGCCGGGCGGCCCAGCGCGGCGGCGGCCGCCGCGAGGCTGGCAGACGGTGCAGCGGTCCGGACACCGCAGGCCAGCATCCCGCGCAGCAGGCCCGCGGCAGCCAGCGTTGCCGTGGCCGCGAGCCCGGCGCCGATCCAGCCCGCGATGTTGCGGGCCGTGACGAGCGCGGCCTCCCACTGCAAGACCAGCGCGAAGGCGCAGGCCAGTGATGCCGCCATCCAGCCCAGCCAGCCGGCCGCGCGCAGGCGCGCAGCCAGGCCGGCGGCGAGCAGCAGGGCGAACAGCGACCCGGTGGCGATGGCCTCGCTGCGCCACTGCGGGTGGCTCGAGACCGGGCCCTGCAACGCGAACTTGGGCCGGCGGTATTCGTCCAGCAGGCCCCAGTAGCCGCCCACGGTGCCCTCCGCAGCGCGCTTCCACGGCTGGTCGATGGCTTCGATGAGGTTGTAGCGGATGCCGCGGGCCGCCGCGGTGGCTGCGAACTCGCGCACGAAGCGTGCTTCGTTGAGCAGCGTGGGCCGCCCGGGGCCGCGCTGGCGGCCGGCCGATGGCCAGCCGGTCTCGCCGATCATCACCTTGCGTCCGGGCCAGTGCGCGATGAACCGGTCGTAGACCTTCATGACCTGGCTGGCTGCGGCTGCGGCCGCCGGCGGCTGCGGTTCGTCCCAGTACGGCAGGATATGGATGAGCAGCAGGTCCGCGGCATTGGCGACCTCGGGCGCCTCGTCGATGAAATGCGCCACGTCCGCATAGGCCACCGGCACCGGGCTTGCCGAGCGCACCTCGCGGATCAGGGCCGCGAGCCTGCCGGGGCTCATCTCACGGCGCAGCAGCACCTCGTTGCCGACGACGATGGCACCGACCGTCGCGGGATGCTGGCGTGCGAGTTCCAGGGCGGCAGCAACCTCGCGCCCGTTCTGCTCCAGGTTCGAGCCGATCCATGCGCCGAGCAGCACCTGCATGCCGAGCTGCTCCGCCACCCGGACCACTCCGGGCGTGGTGCCGATCGGGGTGTAGACCCGCAGGCAGTCCGTATACGCCTGCAGCTGGCGCAGGTCGGCGTCGATGCGCCCCGGCGACACCCAGCCAGGCGTGCTCGTGGTGCGCGAGCCGGGCTCGAAAGGCGTGTAGGAGAGGCAGTCCAGCCGGCCGCCCGGTACCTCGGGCAGTGCCACCGGGGCGCCCAGCCAGTGCCAGAAGAGCGCCACGGCAAGGGTGCCGGTCGCCAGGGCGGGAAGAAACATCAGGCTCGGGCGCATGTGGGTGGGGGTCCTGCGGCTGCGGACAGTCCATTACCCGCAGGGTGTCCGATGCTGAGATACTAAGGTTTTCCTCGATCAAAGTACCGGTATCCGGAATCCTGATGATGCAGAACTGGCGAATTCCCGCTGCACTTGCAGGCCTGCTGCTGGCCTGTGTTGCGCTTGTGGGGCAGGCTCAGGCCCAGGCCCAGGCCCAGGCCCAGACCCAGGCCCAGCCCCAGGCCCAGCCCCAGGCCGAAGGATCGCTCTGGGAGAATCCGCACCACCGGTACGTCAGGCAGTACGAGGGCACGCGAACCTGTCTGCAATGCCACGAGGCACAGGCACGGCAGGTGTTTTCATCGGTGCATTACCAGTGGCGCGCACCGGCGCCCGACATCCTGAACGCGCGTGATCGCCAGATCGGCAAAATCAATATCAGCAACGACTTCTGCACCAGCCCGGTCGTCAGCTGGATCGGCATCCTGCAGAACACCAGTGGGCAGGTCATCGGCAATGGTTGTTCGAAATGCCACGCTGGGCTGGGTCTGCAGCCGGACGAACAGCTGAGCCAGGCGCAACTGGAGAACATCGATTGCCTGATCTGTCACGCCCCGGGCTACCGCCGGGAGGTGATCCGGCGTGAGGACAATTCGTTCCGCTGGGTGCCGGATGCACGTGGCAATCCGGAGTTGATGCTCAATGTCGTGCAGCATGTCGGCCGGCCGACCAACGAGATGTGCCTGCGCTGCCATCTTGGCGCCGGTGGCGGCATGAACTACAAGCGTGGCGATCTGGAGACCGCCCTTGCCCATCCGACGCGGGACTTCGACGTGCACATGGGTAGCGGCATGCAGTGCATCCAGTGCCATCAGTTTCGTGCCCACCGCGTGCGCGGTGGAGGCACGCAGATGAGCGGACCCGATCTGCCCGACGAGCAGCGTCTGCGCTGCGAGGGCTGTCACAAGGGTGCCTTGCACAGCCAGGCGGTCGTGAATCGTCACATGAGCGCGGTGGCCTGCACCACCTGCCATATTCCCCTCTTCGCCCGCAAGGATCCGACCGACATGCACCGTGACTGGTCGCAAGCCATGGCGGTGCCGGGGGAGGACCGCTACGAGCCCCTGATCCGGTTCGCAAGCCGTGTGCAGCCTGTCTACGCCTGGTGGAACGGCAAGGGCACGATCGCCATGCTCGATGACCCTGTCCGTAGAACGGCAGAGGGCAAGGTGTCGTTCTACCAGCCCGCCGGAAGGCGCGGCGACCCGGCCGCCAGGATCCATGCTTTCAAGTATCACACCGCACGACTGCCGGTCGACAAGGCGACGGGCCTGTTGATCCCCGTGCAGGTGGGTCCGGTATTCCGCAGCGGTGACATAGCTGCTGGCGTGAAGGGCGGTGCCGCCGCGTATTCTGGCAGGGATCTCGATCCGGCACGCGACGTCGGGTGGATCGAGAGTGAGCGCTTCCTGGGCATCTTCCATGGCGTGCAGCCGAAAGAAGCCGCGCTCGGTTGCGGAGACTGCCATGCGCCTGGTGGGCGCATGGACTGGCAGGCCCTCGGTTACGGGGGTGATCCGCGGGGCTAGGGTGGCCTCCCGGCAGATCAGCGCGCGCGCAGCGCCCGCATGCCGTTGAGTGTCACCAGCAGCGTGGCGCCGACGTCGGCCAGCACCGCCATCCAGAGCGTGGTGATGCCGGGCACCGCGAGCACCAGCACCGCGATCTTGAGCCCCAGGCTGAGCGCGATGTTCTGCTTCACCAGGGTGCGTGAGCGCCGCGCGATGCGCAGCGCCATCGGCACGTGGGAGAGGTCGTCCTGCATCAGCACGACATCGGCTGTCTCCATCGCCTGGGCCGTGCCGGCGCCCATGGCGATGCCGATGTCGGCGCGGGCCAGTGCCGGGGCGTCGTTGATGCCATCGCCCACCATGGCCACGCGACTGTAACGCTCGCGAAGTTCCTCGATTGCGCGCAGCTTGTCCTCGGGCAGCAGTCCGGCCCGCACTTCGCTGATGTGCCCCACCCGTTCGGCCACGCGGGCCGCGGCCTGCGGGTTGTCCCCCGTGAGCATGATGGCCGATACCGGCGGGCGGGCGGCCTGCAGTTCGGCGAGCGCGGTGCGGCTGGCCTCGCGGATCTCGTCCTGCACGCCGATGAAGCCCACCACCTTGTCGTCCTGGCCGACGAACATGACGGTCTGGCCCGCATCGCGGGCGCCGTCGGCACGCCGTGACAGCGAAGTGTCGATCGCAGGACTGCCGGCAAACAGCGCCTGGCTGCCCACGGCCACCTTCATGCCGTTGCCCAGCTCGCCGCTGATGCCGCGCCCGGCATGGGCGGTGATGGCCGCGGCCTGGTAGCGGTGCTGCAGCTGGCGGGCGGAGGCGGCGGTCATGATGGCATGGGCCACCGGATGCTCGGAGGCGCGCTCCACGCTGGCGGCCAGCGCCACCACGTCCTCGCAGCGGTCGCAGTCGTCGGTGACCGGCGCGGGATGCTGGCAGTCCCGGCTGCTGATGGCTGTCACCTGGGGCCGGCCATGGGTCAATGTGCCGGTCTTGTCGAAGGCCACCGCGCGGATGCCGGCCAGTTCGTCCAGCTGGGCACCGCCCTTGACCAGCACGCCGAGATGGGCCAGCCGGGTGAGGCTGCTGACCACCGTGACCGGGATGCTGATCACCAGCGCGCAGGGGCAGGCGATGATCAGCAGGGTCAGGCCGCGGTAGAGCCAGCCGTGGGTGCCATCGGCCAGATCGAGCAGGGGCTGGGCAAACAGCAGCACCGGCACCGCCACCGCCAGGCAGGCGGCGAGCACGACGGCCGGCGTGTAGTAGCGTGCGAAGCGGTCGATGAAACGCTCGGCGGGACTGCGCCGGGACTGGGCCTGTTCCACCAGCCGCGCGATGCGCGCGATGGTGGCGTCACCGGCCGGGCGGGTGACCAGGATTTCCAGGGCCCCCTCGCCATTGACCGTGCCGGCCATGACTTCCTCGCCCTCGCCCCGGGTGATGGGTTCGCTCTCGCCGGTCACCGCCGCCTGGTTGACCGAGGAGATACCGCGGGCGACGACGCCGTCCACCGGGATGCGCTGGCCGGGATGCACCAGCACCGTTTCACCGACCCTGACCTGCTCCACCGGGATGACGAGCTGGTGGTAGTGGACCTCGCCGGC
>JADYZO010000030.1 GCA_020853135.1 Gammaproteobacteria bacterium | reverse complement strand
GAGGCGAGCAGGTCGCCCGACTTGTCGCTGGCCGGCGTGCGGGTGTCGGACACCGTCAGCACGGCGATGGACAGGGGGATGAATTCGCGGGTCGTGTTCTCGTCGTGGGCCAAGGTGGCATTCCTGCAGGGTACGGTGCGGGAAGGGATTCTACCGCTTCCCGGAACCAGGATCCCGGTGGAGCAGCCGCCGCCGGCTATCGATACCCTTCCGCCTGCAGCCGGAACAGCTTCGCATAGAGCCCGCCCTGCGCCAGCAGCCCGTCATGGGTGCCGTACTCGCTGATGCGGCCGTGCTCGATGACGGCGATGCGGTCGGCCTGGCGCACGGTGGAGAAGCGGTGGGAGATCAGGATCGAGATGCGCCCGCGGGTGTGCTCGCGGAAGTAGGCGAAGAGCTCGGCTTCCGCGCCGGCATCCATGGAGGCGGTGGGCTCGTCCAGCACGAGGATGTCGGCCTGCCTGCGCATGAAGGCGCGTGACAGCGCCATCTTCTGCCATTGCCCGGTGGAGAGTTCCTTGCCGCCCTTGAACCAGCTGCCGAGCTGGGTGGCGAAGCGGCGCTCCAGGCGGTCGATGAAGGGCAGCGCCATGCCCTTGCGGGCGGATTCCTCCCAGCGCGGCTCATCGGCGAAGGCGCCGACGTCGCCGGCGCCGATGTTCTCGCCGACGGTGAACTGGTAGCGGTTGAAGTCCTGGAAGATGACGCCGATCTGCCGGCGCAGTGCCTGCGGGTCCCACTCGCGCACGTCGAGCCCGTGCACCAGCACCCGGCCGCCGGTGGGCTGGTACAGGCCGCAGAGCAGCTTGATGAGCGTGGACTTGCCGGCGCCGTTCTCGCCCACCAGCGCCAGGCTCTCGCCGGGACGGATCTGCAGGGTCACGCCGCTGAGGGCCGGCGCGCTGGCGCCGGGGTAGGTGAAGGAGACGTCCTCGAAGCGCACGCCGTCCTCCGGGTGCGGGCCACGGGCGGTGTCGCCCCAGCGGTAGGCCGGTGCCTGCTCCAGGTATTCGTAGAGGTTGGTGAGATACAGGTTGTCCTCGTACATGCCGCCGATGGAGCCGAGGCTGGCGGAGATGGCGCCCTGGCCCTGGCGGAACAGCACCAGGTACATGGTCATCCCGCCGAGCGTGATCGTGGCATCCACCGCCGCCACCACGATCCAGGCATAGGCACCGTAGAGTGCGGCGGTGCCGAGCAGCGCCAGCACCATGCCCCAGCTCTCCCGGCGCAGCGTCAGGGCGCGGTCCTCGGCGTAGATCTTGCGGAAGATGGCCCGGTAGCGATCGAGCAGCAGCGGCCCCAGCTGGAAGAGCTGCACCTCCTTGGCGTGGTCCTCGCGCGCCATGACGACCTCGAGGTAATTCTGCTGGCGGGCCTCCGGGGCCCGCATGCGGAACAGGCGGAAATTGTCGCCGGAGAACCTGGCCTCGGCGACGAAGGCCGGCAGGCCCGCCGCCACCAGCAGCGCCAGCGCCCACAGCGAGAACTGCGCGATCAGCACGCCGAAGCTCGTGAGCGCCACCAGTTGCTGGAACAGGGAGAAACTGCGCATCACCAGCGACAGCGGGCGGGTCGAGGCCTCGCGGCGCGCCCGCTGGAGCTTGTCGTAGAACTCGGCGTCCTCGAACTGCGTGAGGTCGAGCGTCAGCGCCTTGGCGAGGATCATCTCGTTGACTCGCTGGCCGAGCTGGGCGCGCAGCAGCGACTGGCAGGCATTGATGCCCCGCTGGGCGGCGCCGAGGCCGGCCATGACCAGGCCTTCGAGCAGCACCAGCTGCAGCACCTGCAGGTAGACGGGCGCGGCGCCAGCCTGCACGGCGTTGACCTGGCCGACCACGGCATCGACCACCAGCTTGCCGATCCAGGCCGCCACCGCCGGCAGCACGCCGGCAGCGAGCGTGAGGGCGGCGAGCGTGAGGGCCAGCCGCCGGTTCGTGGACCAGACCAGCAGCGCGGCGCGGCGCGTGTAGCGGAACACCGCCGCATGGCGCAGCAGGCCTCCGGCAGCACCGCTGTCGGGTGGAGCCGCGTGCGTGCCGCCCCGGCCAGGGGCGTGCGGCGGCAGGGCGGGCGTGGCCATGGGCTACACGCCGCCGTTGCCGGCTGCGATGCGGCTGCGCGCCACCAGGTCTAGGCGTCCGGCGAGCACCGCGTGGATCTCCGCGAGGACCGCCAGCGCGATGGCCTCGGGTGAATCCGCGCCGATCGCCAGTCCCGCCGGGCCGTGCAGCCGGGTGCCGAGTGCATCGGCCGCCGGGCCGAGCCCGGCCAGCAGCCGCGCGCGCCGCTGTGCCGGGCCCAGCAGGCCGATGTAGGGCAGGGCCGTGCGCGAGAGCACACCGAGCCAGGCCCGGTCGCTGTCGAGGTGGTGGGTCATCACCACGGCGGCGGTGAAATGTGCGGGGTCGATGTGGCGGGGCAGTTCGCCGGGTGCTGCAGCCAGCACCTGCCCGGCTGCGCCGAGGTCACCGCGGGCCAGCTGTGCGGGGCGGTGGTCGGCGACGGTGACGCGCCAGCCGAGCCGGCTCGCCATGTCGATGAGCGGCACCGCGTCGAGGCCGGCACCGAGCACGAGCAGCCGTGGCAGCGGGCGCAGTGCTGCGTAGAGCACCCCGGCTTCGCGCCCGCCGCTCTCCTCGCGGGCCAGCTCTGCACGCCGCGCGCCGGCGCGGGCGGTGCAGCCCCGCATGAGTTGCGCCTGCCAGGCCGATGGCAACTCCCAGCCCGCGGGGCCATCGGCGCCGGTCACCAGGGTGGCGCCGGCCGGCAGCGCCGGGTCGTTGCTCCTCACCACGGTGGCGCTCATGGCCGGCGTGTCGCCGAGCAGCCCGGCGGCAATGGCAGCGAACGGCGCGTACCCGGATTCCGGCAGCAACGGCTGCAGCAGCAGGCGGAACAGGCCGTTGCAGCCGATGCCGAGGCCGAAGATGTCCGCGCCATCGTCGCGCAGGTCATAGGTGAGCAGCTGCGCCCGGCCGGCGGCGAGGACTTCGCGCGCATGCCCGGCGAGGTCGCCCTCGAGGCAGCCGCCGCTCACCAGCCCCTGGAACTCCCCGGTGCCGGTGAGCACGATGCGGTGCCCGGCCTTGCTGTAGGTCGAGCCCTCGGTCTCCACCACCGTGAGCAGCACGAGCGGCACCGCGTCCGCCCGCCAGCGCGCAAAGGCATCGAGCACCCGGCGTGTGCTCACAGCGCGGGATCCACGATGAGCGCGAGCTTGCCCATCGCGGCGTTGGCCTCGAGGATCTCGTGGGCACGGGCGGCCTCGGCCAGCGGGAACGTCGCCTGCAGCACCGGCGCCACGGCCCGGCGCTCCAGCAGCGGCCAGGCATGCTGTGCCAGGGCCGCGGCAATGCGGCCCTTCTCGGCGACCGCGCGCGCGCGCAGCGTCGAGCCGGTGATGGTCAGGCGGCGCGTGAGGACCTGCCCCAGGTGCAGCGTGCCCCGCGCGCCACCGAGCACGCCGATCACGACCAGGCGCCCGTCGGTGGCCAGCGTGTCGAGGTTGGCCTCGAGGTAGCGGCCGCCGACGATGTCGAGGATCACATCGACACCTCTCCCGCCGGTGTGCGCGCGCACCACGTCGGCGAACTGCTCCTCGTGGTAGTTGATGCTGCGCTCGGCGCCGAGCTTGCGGCAGAGCGCCGCCTTGTCCGCGCTGCCGGCCGTGGCGAGCACCCGGGAGCCCAGCGCGTGCGCGAGCTGGATCGCCGTGGTGCCGATGCCGCTGGCCCCGCCGTGCACCAGCAGGGTCTCCCCGGCGGCGAGCCGGCCGCGTTCGAAGACATTGGTCCAGACGGTGAAGAAGGCCTCGGGGACCACTGCAGCCTCCACCAGCGACAGCGCCGCGGGCACCGGCAGGCATTGCACGGCTGGTGCCACGCAGAATTGTGCATAGCCGCCACCGGTGAGCAGGGCGCAGACGCGGTCGCCGACCCGGTGGGCCGCCGTGCCGGGGCCGAGTGCGGCGACGATGCCGGCCACTTCCAGGCCGGGGATGTCGGAGGCACCCGGCGGTGGCGGATAGAGACCGCGCCGCTGCAGGCAGTCGGGGCGGTTGACGCCGGCGGCGGCGACGCGGATCAGCACCTCGCCGGGCCCGGGTGCGGGGCGTCCCCGCTCGCCTGCGACGAGCACGGCGGATGGGCCGGGCTCCCGGATCTCGACCACGCGCATGCGATCTGGCAGCGTCACCGGCAGGACTCCGGGAGGGAGGGAAGACGGCCGCAGTATATAGGGGAACCGCTGCAGCACGGGCGCGGCTGGCTGACAATTGTCAGCCGCGCTCCTGCGCCGCGCAGCGCCGGCGGCAGCGCGGCTGGAGCAGCACGGCGCCCTGTGCTAGCGTCGCTCCAGGCGATGCTGCCGGCACGGGACGCAACCATGTCACTCGATAACGCGAAGGTGGTCAGCTGGCGCGGGGCGCGTGAGCCAGCCGTGCGCGACCGGCTGGAGCGTCCGCTGCAGGACCTGCGCATCTCGGTGATGGACCGTTGCAACTTCCGCTGCCCGTACTGCATGCCGGAGGACAAGTACCACAAGGACTTCGAGTTCCTGAAGACCAGCGAGCGGCTGTCCTTCGAGGAAATCCAGCGCCTCGTGCAGGTGTTCGCCGGGCTCGGGGTGCGCAAGCTGCGCATCACCGGGGGCGAGCCGCTGCTGCGGCCGAGCCTGCCGGACCTCATCGGCGACCTCTCGCGCGTGGCGGGTATCGAGGACATCGCGCTGACCACCAACGGCGTGCTGCTGGCACAGCAGGCAGCGGCGCTCAAGGCAGCTGGCCTGTCGCGGGTCACGGTGAGCCTGGATTCACTGGACGAGGGCGTGTTCCTCGCCATGAGTGGCGGGCGCGGCACGCCCGCCCGCATCCTCGATGGCATCCATGAGGCCATCAGCGCCGGCCTGACGCCGCTGAAGGTCAACACGGTGGTCATCAGGGGCATGAACGACCACACCGCGCTCGACCTGGTGGAGCACTTCCGCGGCACGGGCGTCATCGTGCGCTTCATCGAGTACATGGACGTGGGCACCATCAACCACTGGCGCCTCGATGACACCGTGCCCTCGCGCGACCTGGTGCAACGGATCAGCGCGCGCTGGCCGCTGGTCCCCGTGGACCGCAACTACCGCGGCGAGGTGGCACGCCGCTATGCCTTCGCCGACGGCCAGGGCGAGGTGGGCTTCATCTCCTCGGTGACCGAGCCCTTCTGCGGCGCCTGCACCCGGGCGCGGCTGTCATCCGACGGCCAGCTGTTCACCTGCCTGTTTGCCTCCCATGGCCTCGACCTCCGGGGGCCGCTGCGCGCCGGCGCCAGCGACGGGGAACTTGGCGACATCGTCCGCGCCGCCTGGGGCCGGCGCGAGGACCGCTACAGCGAGCTGCGCGCCGCCCGCAAGCCAGACGGCGACAAGGTGGAGATGTACTACATTGGCGGGTGACGGGCCGCGCGAACCACCGGGCACCGGGAGCACCGTCGAGGTCAGCGTGCGGCGGGTGGCTGCCGGTGCGCGCCAGGATGCCGCCGACGCCATCGCGGTGGAGGAACCGCTGGAGATCCGCATCGGCTTTCCTGACGCGCCGGCGGCCGGACCCTCCCGCAGCCTGCTCGTCACCATGCGCACCCCGGGCGACGATGAGGTACTGGCCCGTGGCTTCCTGTTTGCCGAAGGCCTGGTGCAGGAGGCGGACGACGTGCTCGGCTTCGTCACGGGTGACCCGGCCGAGGGCCGGGGCAACGTCCTGCAGGTCAACCTGCCCTGGGCGCTGCAGGAGCGCTTCGCCGGCGCCGGGCGCGCCTTCTACACCACCTCGGCCTGCGGAGTTTGTGGCAAGGCCTCGCTGGAGGCCCTGCGCGCGCGTGCCCGCTACGCCGTGGCGGATGACGAGCTGCGGGTGCCGCCATCCGTGGTGCTCGGCCTGCCGGCGGCACTCGCCGCGCGCCAGCCGGCGTTTGCCGCCACCGGCGGGCTGCACGCCGCGGCGCTGTTCACCCCAGGCGGGGTGATCCTCGACACCCGCGAGGACGTGGGTCGGCACAATGCGCTCGACAAGCTCATCGGCGCCGCGCTGCGCGACGGGCGCCTGCCGCTCGCCGGCCTGGGCATCGTGGTCAGCGGGCGCGCCAGCTTCGAGCTGGTGGAGAAGGCGCGCATGGCCGGCTGCCCGCTGCTGGTGGCGGTGGGTGCGCCGTCCAGCCTGGCCGTGGAGGCCGCCTGGGACTGTGGCATGACGCTGGCCGGCTTCCTGCGCGGCGGGCGGTTCAACATCTATGCCGCGCCCGCCCGGATCACCGATACGCTGCTGCAGGACGGTTAGCAGTTCGTTGAAATTCGCGGCGCGCATGGATGCGGCGCAGCGGTCATAATCGTCGGCGTGTTTGTGGCGTGCGGAAGGACGGAGGCACGATGCGCGGCGCGGATATGACGCAGGAGCGATTGTTCAGTTACGTGAGGCCGGAGGACTTTGTGCCGAAGGCGCATCCACTGCGGCCGATCCGCGAGATCGTGAACGCGGCGCTGCGCGAGATGGACGGTACGTTTGCGGCGATGTATGCACCGGGCGGCCGGGAGTCGATTCCGCCCGAGCAGTTGCTGCGAGGGCTGCTGCTGCAGACGCTCTATGGCCTGAGGAGCGAACGACTGCTGTGCGAGCAGCTGGGGTACAACCTGCTG
>JADYZO010000029.1 GCA_020853135.1 Gammaproteobacteria bacterium | reverse complement strand
TCGGCGAACAGGCTGCTGTTGCCGAGCGCAGCGGCGAGCTTCCCGCCCGACAGGCGGCTGATGAAGCCCGCGCAGCGGCTGGCGATGTTGGCGAACTTGCCGACCAGGTCGGCGTTCACGCGGGCGATGAAGTCCTCGAGGTTGAGGTCGATGTCCTCGGTGCCCGGGCCGAGCTTGCAGGCGTAGTAGTAGCGCAGGTACTCGGGATCCAGGTGTTCGAGGTAGGCCGCCGCGGAAATGAACGTGCCGCGGGACTTCGACATCTTCTGGCCGTTGACCGTGAGGAAGCCGTGGACGAACACGCCGCTCGGCTTGCGGTAGCCACCACCCTCCAGCACGGCCGGCCAGAACAGCGTGTGGAAGTAGGCGATGTCCTTGCCGATGAAGTGATACAGCTCCGCCGTGCTGCCTTCAGACCAATACTGTTGAAAATCAATTTCTTGTGGTGAATTTTTGCGCTTCTCCTGCAGGTTCAGGAAGCTCGCCATGTAGCCCACCGGGGCATCCAGCCAGACATAGAAGTACTTGTCCGCGGTGTCCGGGATGCGAAAGCCGAAGTACGGGGCGTCGCGGGAGATGTCCCAGTCCTTCAGGCCGGCGGCGAACCACTCCTCCAGCTTGCGGGTCACGCTCGGGTCGAGGTGGCCGCCCGCCGTCCAGCGGCGCAGCGAGTCCTCGAACTGGCCGAGGCGGAAGAACAGGTGCTCGGAATCGCGCTGCACGGGTGCGGTGCCCGTGACCACCGAGCGTGCGTCGATGAGGTCCGTCGGCGAGTAGGTGGCGCCGCAGGCCTCGCAGCTGTCGCCGTACTGGTCCTGCGCCCCGCACACCGGGCAGGTGCCGCGGATGAAGCGGTCGGGCAGGAACAGGTTGGCCTGCGCGTCGTAGGCCTGGCGGATGCTGCGCCAGGTGACGAGGCCGCGCTCGCGCAGGCGTGCGTAGAGGGCCTCCACCAGCGCCCGGTTCTCCGCCGAATGCGTGGTGTGGTAGTTGTCGAACTCGATGTGGAAGCGCTGGAAGTCGCGCAGGTGCTCCGCGCGGAACCGCTCCACCAGCGCCTCGGGCGTCACGCCGAGTTCCTGCGCCTTGAGCATGATGGGCGTGCCGTGGGCGTCGCTGGCGCAGAGGTACAGGCAGCTGTTGCCCGTGAGCTTCTGGAACCGCACCCAGATGTCGGTCTGGATGTACTCCACCAGGTGCCCCATGTGGATGGAGTTGTTGGCGTAGGGCAGGGCGCTGGTGACCAAGATCTTTCTGGGGGCGGTGGACATCGGCGGGGCGGTGCTCGGGTGGCTCTGGCAGCGGGGAGCCTATGCTAGCAGCGATGCCCGGGGGCGTGTAGGCAGCGGGGCCGCCTGCGGACGTCAGCTGGCGAGGTCCTTCACGTCCTCGAACTTCTTCTTGTCGAGCGCGCACTCGTAGGCCGCGCGTCCGGTGACGGTGCCGCGGTCGAAGAGTTCGCGCAGCGAGCTGTCCATGGTCTTCATGCCGGCCGCCCGGCCGCCCTGCATGGCATTCTCCAGCTGGTCGAGCTTGCCCTGGCGGATCAGGTTGGCCACGGCGGGCGTGTTGACCAGGATCTCCAGCGCGGCCACCAGCCCGGGTTCGCCCCTGCGCGCCACCAGCTGCTGGGAGATCACCCCGCGCAGCGAGGTGGAGAGCATGGTGCGCACGTGGTTCTGCTTGTCGGTCGGGAAGGAGTTGACGATCCGGTCCACCGTCTGCGCGGCCCCGTTGGTGTGCAGGGTGCCCATGACCAGGATGCCCATTTCCGCGGCCGTCACCGCGATGCTGATGGTCTCGAGGTCGCGCATCTCGCCCACCAGGATGACGTCGGGATCCTCGCGCAGTGCCGAGGTCAGTGCAGCGGCGAAGCTCGGCGTGTGGTGGCCCACTTCGCGCTGGCTGATCAGGCACTTCTTGCGGCGGTGGACGAACTCGATGGGATCCTCGATGGTGAGGATGTGCCCCGCCTCGCGGTTGTTGATCTCGTCGATGATGGCGGCGAGCGTGGTGGACTTGCCCGAGCCGGTCTTGCCGGTGACCAGGATCATGCCCTGCGGCTGGCGGGCCAGCGTGGCCAGCACGGGCGGCAGGTCCAGGTCCTTCAGCGTCTTCGCCTGCGAGGGGATGGTGCGGAACACCCCGCCCATGCCGCCGACATGCCGGAAGATGTTCACCCGGAAGCGCGCCACGCCCTCGACGCTGTAGGCGAAGTCGGTGGAGTCCCGCTTCGCGAAATCCGCCCGGGCGCCTGCCGTCATGATCTGCAGCAGCACCTCCTCGGCCCGGGCGACGCCCAGCGGCTCATTGGCGAGCGGCTGCAGTTCGCCGTACAGGCGCATGCGCGGGGGTTCGCCGGCCATGAAGTGCAGGTCCGAGCCGCGTCGCTCCGTGACTGCACGCAGGTACCCGTCGATGGCATTGGCCGCCGGCCGCCCGGCGGTGGCGTCAGGCTGTGACATCGGATTTCGGCAGGATGGCCGTGTCGGTTACGAAGCGGGTGAACAGGCCCTTGTCGGTGGCGTAGCGGAAGGCGTCGTCCGGGTCGACTTCCTTGCGCTGGATGGCATCGAGCAGCGCCTGGTCCATGAGCTGCATGCTCTGGTCGCGGCCCATCTGCAGCTGCGAGGGGATCTGGTGCGTCTGGTCGGTCATGATGAGCTTGGCGATGGCGCGGTTCATGACCATGATCTCGACGATGGCGCGCCGGCTGCGGTTGTCGGGTGTCTTCACCAGCACCTGGCTGATGACGGCCAGCAGGCTCTGCGACAGGAAGCTCTTGGTCTGCTCGCGCATCTCGCCGGGCAGGGCATCGATGATGCGGTCGATGGTCTTGACCGCGCCGGTGGTGTGCAGCGTGCCCAGCACCAGGTGGCCGGTCTCCGCCGCGGTCATCGCCATGGAGATGGTCTCGGCATCACGCATCTCGCCGACCAGGATGACGTCCGGGTCCTGGCGCAGCGCCGCACGGATGCCCTCGGCGAAGCTCGGCAGGTGGGTGCCGAGCTCGCGCTGCACGACCTGCGAGCGCTTGCTCTTGTGCAGGAACTCGATGGGGTCCTCGAGGCTGATGATGTTGAGGTTCTGCGTGCCGTTGAGGTGGTCGATCATCGCCGCGAGCGTGGTGGACTTGCCGGCACCGGTGGAGCCGGTGACCAGGATCATGCCCTGGTGGTGGTCGCAGAGCTTCTGGAGAACCTTCGGCAGGTGCAGCTTGTCCAGCCGGGGAATGTCGCCGGGGATGAAGCGGAAGGTGGCGCCGACACCGGTCTCCTTGCGGAAGACGTTGACGCGGAAGCGTCCGCCGTCCTCGGTCACGTAGGAGAAGTCCACGTCGCGGCCTGCGCCGAAGCGCTCCCGCTGGCCGGGCGTGAGGATCTCGCCGACATAGCCATCGAGCTCGGCGGCGCCGAGGTCGCGGAACTTGATGGGCATCAGGTCGCCATGCACGCGCAGCATGGGCGGCACGCCGACGGCCAGGTGCACGTCGGAGCAGCCCTGGGCAAGGCCGAGCTTGAGGAAGGCATCGATGCGGGCCACGGCAGCGGGTCCGGCTAGGCCGCCTGCACGGCGGCGCGCAGTTCATCCATGGACTCGTGGCGCTTCATCTTGTCGATCTCCATGGCCTTGCGCACCACGGCGGCCAGTCCCGCCGGGATCTCCGGGTTGATTTCCTCGCAGGGCCGGCACTTGCCCTGCACATGCTGGTACATGACGGACATGTGGTCACCCTTGGAGTAGGGCGGCACGCCCGCCAGCATCTCGTACATGATCACGCCGAGGCTGTAGATGTCGGCGCGGTGATCGACTTTCTTGCCGAGGATCTGCTCGGGCGCCATGTACTTCGGCGAGCCGATCACGTAGCCGGTCTTGGTGAGCTGCGTGTCGGCGTGCGAGGCGACGGCGGCCACGCCGAAGTCCACGATCTTCAGCAGGCCCTCGTCGTTGATGAGGATGTTCGCGGGCTTGAGGTCCCGGTGCACGATGCCCACCTGGTGGGCCACGGCCATGCCGGTGGCGATGTCGATCGACCAGCCGCGCGTCTTGTCGAAGGGCAGTGGTTTCGTCTTGCTGATTTCCGCGCCCAGGGTGTGCGAGGGGAAATACTCCATCGAGATGGCGTAGTTGCCGCCCAGGTTGAGGAAGTCGTAGATGCGGATCACGTTGTTGTGCGTGATCTTGCGCGAGTACCGCAGCTCGTGGACGAAGCGCTTCATCATCTCCTCGTCCTGGCTGACGTTGGGGTTGAGGAACTTGAGGATGAGCCGCTCGTCCACCACCATGTCCTCCACCAGGACCACGGTGCCGAATGCGCCCTTGCCGATCTTCTGGATGTAGCGGTAGCGGCTCTCGATCATGTCGCCCTGGTTGAGCAGGCTGATGTCGAGTCTCTGCGCGCCTTCGGCCTCGCGCACGATGCGCTCCACCTCGGCGGGTTCCACCAGCAGGGTGTGGGCGGGCGAGGCATTGCGCTCCTGACGGTCGGCGGCCTCCACCGCGGTGGTGGAGAAGCGGTTGTCCAGCTTGGCGACGGCATCGGCGGCTGCCCTGGCGATGGTTTCGTCGGCGCCCGCCATGAAGGGCTGCAGCCGGGCCTTCACCGTGGCGGCGCTGTGGTGGTCGGCCAGGCGGGACACGGCGGCCACCGCCTCGAGCCGGATGGCCTTGTCGACATGGTCGAGCAGCGGCATCAGCGTCGCCATGACCTGCGAGTCACCCAGACGGCCGAGCGCCCGCACCGCGGCGGGCGCCGAGCGCACGTCACCACCGAGCATCTTCACCAGTGCGGGCAGCGCCCGCGTGCTGCCGATCTCGGCGAGCGCGTCGGCGGCGCGCTCGCGCACCCACCAGTCCTTGTCCTCGGTGGCCGCCATGAGGTGCTCCACCGCACGCTGGTCCTTCGTCTGGTTGAGGATCTCGATGGCGGCCCGGCGGATGTTCTCGTTCGGGTCGCGCACCAGCTGCAGGACCGCATCCATCACCTTCGGCCCGCCGATCTTGCCGAGCGCGTCGGCGGCGCGCGAGCGCACCCACCAGTCGCTGTCCTCGAGGGCGGCGAGCAGGTACTTGATGGTCGCCGCATCGGCGATGCCGTTGAGGACCTCGACGGCGGCGCGGCGCGCATCCTCGGACTCATGGCGCAGGACGTCGACCAGGTGCTTCATCGTGTCCGGGTGCTGGGCCCTGACCACGAGGTCGATGGCCCTGCCGCGGGTCTCGAGGTCCGCGTCCTGGAGCATGGCGCAGAGCAGGGCCACGTTGCGCTCGCCGGGCATGTTCTCGATGGCGAGCAGGGCGGCCTTGCGGACCGCCTTGTTCCGGTCCTTGAGCTGCCCTTCCAGGGCGCGCCCGACCTCCGGGGTGTTGAAGCGCGAGAGCACTTCGATGATGTGCACCCGCGCGGAGGGATCCTTGCCCTCGAGGCGGTTGAGCAGTTCGGGCACCAGGTCGGGGGTGGCGATCTCGCCGATGAGCCTGAACACCGCGGCCTTCTCGCGCGGCTCGAGGTCGTAGGCCCGGCGCAGCAGTTCCCGGGCATTGAGCCGCTGGCGGGTGGCGCGCAGCACCTCGATCAGGGCGGAGACGGCGATGTCGTCACGGCCAAGGTAGGCCAGCAGCGCGTTGGGGTCGTAGCCCGTGGCGGCGGCCAGCGCGGCGGCGACGCCGGAGACGCAGCGTGCGTTGCCGTTGGCGAGCCCGGCGGCGACCTCCTTGAGGGTGCGCTCGCTGACGTGCGCTGCCAGCGACTGCACGAGGGCCGGCACGTGCTCCCGGTCGGCGGTGGCGAAGGCCTCGATCAGCTTCGGGATGGCGGTGGGGCCGATCCGGCGCAGGCTGTCCATCGCCTTGCGTGCCATGGGCGCGGCCATGTCGCGCTCGGCCAGCAGCTGGGCGATGGAGCGCTCGGCTTTCAACGTGCTGATGAACTTCATGGCCCCGGGAAGACGCCCCTCTCCACGCGTGCAGCGACCCGGTGGCTGCGCACAGCCACCGGTTATGTCAACGAGGATACGCCAGGCAGACCTGCGCGTGGGGCATTATGCCACACGCCTGCCCGCTGTCTGGATCCGGCCTGGCCCACGGTCCCCGCCGGACGCACCCGCGCCAATGGGCTACAATGTCGCCGCTGAATCCGCCACATACTGTTAACAACGTCACGAATCATGCCGGATCTGACCGTACCCGCCATCGAGCGGGCCGTAGCAGCCATTGCCTTGCCCGTACTGGGTGCTGATCTGGCGTCGCTTGGCGCGCGGGTGGAAGCCACCGCCGATGGCGGTGCCGTTTCGGTCCGCCTCCGCCTGGATCTTCCCGTGGACAGCCTGCGCGAAGCCCTGGCACGCGCCATCGGGGAGGCGGTGCATGCCCTCGATGCCGGCGCGCGGGTGAGCGCCAGCGTGGAGACGGCCATCATCGCCCACCGGCCGCAGGGCAACCTGCCCTCCATGCAGAAGGTCCGCAACGTCATTGCCGTGGCCTCCGGCAAGGGCGGCGTCGGCAAGTCCACGGTCACGGTGAACCTGGCGCTGGCGCTGGCAGCCGAGGGTGCGCGCGTCGGCATCCTGGACGCGGATGTCTACGGGCCCAGCCAGCCGCGGATGCTGGGTCTGCTGGGACAGAAGCCGGAGAGCCGCGACGGCAAGACCTTCGAGCCGCTCGTGGCCCACGGCCTGGAGGTCATCTCCATCGGTTTTCTTGTCGATCAGGCCTCGCCGGTCATCTGGCGTGGTCCCATGGTGACGCAGGCGATCACCCAGCTCGGTTTCCAGACCAACTGGCACGACCTCGACTACCTGCTGGTGGACCTGCCGCCGGGCACCGGCGACACCCAGCTCACGCTGAGCCAGAAGGTGCCGCTGGCCGGTGTGCTCATCGTGACGACGCCGCAGCAACTGGCGACCGAAGTGGCGCAGCGCGGCCTGAAGATGTTCGAGAAGGTCGGGGTGCCGGTACTGGGCGTCATCGAGAACATGAGCAGCTTCATCTGCCCGAAGTGCGGCCACGAGGAGTCCCTCTTCGGCGAGGGTGGCGGCGAGCAGCTCGCGGCCAGCTGCGGGGTGCCGTTGCTCGGCAGGGTGCCGCTCAACAGCGCCATCCGGGCGCAGACCGATGCCGGGCGTCCGCCCCTGGTGGCCGAACCGGACGGGCCGGTCGCGCGCCGCTATCGCGAGATCGCGCTGCGTGCGGCTGCGGCGCTGGCGGGCCGGCCGCAGGGACAGGCACACCGGTTCCCGCCCATCGTCGAAGAACGCAGATGACCATCCGCTCCGACCGCTGGATCCGCCGCATGGCGGGGCAACACGGCATGATCGAGCCGTTCGAGGCCGGCCAGGTGCGCGAGGTGGGCGGCCAGCGGGTGATCTCCTACGGCACCTCGAGCTACGGCTACGACGTCCGTTGCGGCAGCCACTTCAAGGTGTTCACCAACATCAACTCCACCATCGTCGACCCGAAGGCCTTCGATCCCTCGAGCTTCGTCGACATGGAGGGCGCGGTGTGCATCATCCCGCCGAATTCCTTCGCGCTCGCCGCCACGGTGGAGTACTTCCGCATCCCGCGCAACGTGCTCACCATCTGCCTCGGCAAGTCCACCTACGCGCGCTGCGGGATCATCGTCAACGTGACGCCGCTGGAGCCCGAGTGGGAGGGCCACGTGACGCTGGAGTTCTCCAACACCACGCCGCTGCCGGCCCGGATCTATGCCAACGAGGGCGTGGCGCAGATGATCTTCTTCGAGTCCGACGAGCCCTGCGAGACCTCCTACAAGGACCGCGGCGGCAAGTACCAGGGCCAGCGCGGCGTCACCCTGCCGCGGACCTGAGACCCGCGGGTGCCGGGCGGCAGGCCCGGCAGCGCAGCCCGATGCCTGCAGCGAAACAGCAACTGATCTCTTTCCTGCGCGGATTCGGCCAGGTCATGCTGCAGGAGAGCGCGCCCACCGGCGTGCTGTTCCTCGCCGGGCTGTTCGCCGGTTCGGTTGCGATGGCCTCGGGCGCCATCCTCGGCGCGGCGGCGGGCGTGGTGGCGGCCCGCCTGGCGGGCCTGTCCGCAGATGGCACCGCGCGCGGGCTCCACGGCTTCAACGCGGCCCTCGTGGGGATCGCCATGCTGGCGTTCCATCCGCCCGGGCTGCTGTCCATCGGGCTCATCGTGCTGGGCGGTGCGGCCTCCACCCTGCTCATGGAAGCGATGCGTCGCCGGGTGCCGGCGCTGCCACCCTATACCGCGCCATTCGTGCTGACTGGCTGGGTGATGCTGGCGATTGCCGGGGTTGCCGGCCTGCCGCCCGCTGCCGCTGCGGGGGCACCGCTGCCGGCAGGGGAACTGCCGGCGGTCCTGCGTGGCATCGGGCAGGTGATGTTCCAGGACAGCTGGCTGGCGGGGCTGCTGTTCACGATCGGCCTCGCGCTGCATTCCCGCCAGGCGGCGGCCTGGGCGCTGATCGGCTCCGCGCTCGGGCTGGTGACCGCGCGCAGCCTGGGCTTTCCGGAACACCTGTCCGGGGCGGGCATCCATGGCTTCAACGGCGCACTGGCCGGCATCGCGCTCGGTGACCGGTACCGTGGCAATGTCGCGGCACCGCTCGCGGGAATCGTGCTCTCGACGCTGCTCGTCCGTGCGTTTCAGCTGGCCGGGTTCCCGGCCCTCACCGCACCCTTTGTCCTGTCGACCTGGGTGGTCAGCCAGGCGTATCGCTCCGGTGCCCGGACGCGCTGAGCGCGGCCGCATCGCCGGCCTGCGCCGCCCGATCCCACAGCCCGCAGCCGTCGACGGCGGCCAGCCAGGTTCCCGAGGCGGTCAGGACCGGCGAACAGTGGTGCATGGCTGCGCAGGCCCAGCCGTTGCCATGCGGGGCGAGGAACGGATCGGGTTCGAGCGGGTGTTCCCTGAACCGCGCTTCATCGAGCACATCGATGGCAAAGGCACGCAGCGCGTTGCCATAGCCGCCCCTCGCATCCTGCGCAAACCGCAGGATCCGGCCATCGGCCACCACCGGCCGGCCGCCATTGCGCGCGGCGCTCTTGTGGTAGCGGTAAACGGGATTGCCGGGATGTGGCCGCCATTCGCCCCGCAGTTCATCGGCGGACCAGATCTCCATGCCGCGCGGGTGCCGGGTCGCGAAAATCCACCACCGGTCCTGCCAGGAGAGTATCGTCGGGTCGCTGTAGTTGCCGGTGAACAGCACGCGGTCGAGCGTCCAGCGCAGCGGGAAGTCCAGTGCGCGATACAGGCGTACCTCGCGGGCCTTGCGCGACTCCGGGATCATGAAATACCCGCCCGCGTGCCGGAACACCTGCGGGTACGAGAGATGGAAGGGTTCCCGCAACGCCGTGCCCGCATGGGACCAGTGCCAGCCATCGCTGCTCGTGGCGACGCCGATCTCGCCGAGCCGGCTCCCGCGGTTGAGCATCTCGAAAAACAGCAGCCAGCGCCCCTCGTCCTGGACGAGGAAGGGATCGGCCACCATCAGGTACTGGTTGCCCGGGATGTCCGCCACCGTGAAGCGCGGGTTGGGATGATCCGGGTGCTCTTGCAGGGCCAGGGGGTCGCGCCCTGACAGGATGCCGATCGACCACTGACAAGCCTTGCTTGACTGCCGGCGCTTGCGCCGCCGCCTGGCAAGGGTCCAGGCGACGGCCAATGCGACGGCCAGGATGACGATGCTGCCCGCCAGGATGATGCCCGACATACGTGCCTGATCCCTGTCCCGCAGCGCACACTATGCCGAACGCGGAATTGGTGCCTGACTTATTTTTTTGAAGGGAAAATAAGTCAGGCACCTTTATTGGGCGTGCGGATCAGCGGCGGTTGCGCTGGCGCCAGCCCAGCATGCCCAATGCCGTGCCGAGCAGCCATGCGGCACCCGGCAGTGGCACGACCGTGCGGCTGAACGCTCCGGCGCAACCGGGGTCCGGGTTGCTGATGCAGGGTGTGGAGGCCAGCACCAAATCTGACTCGGCCTGGGCGATCCGCAGGTCCGGCAGCCAGACCGGCTGGTAGAGTTCGTCGAACACCGGGTTGCCATTGCCGTCTGTTGCCTGGATGCGGAAGGTGGCGGTGCCGGCGAATCCGAGGCTCAGCATGGCTCCATAGGCATGGTAAGTGCCGCCCGCAACCGGTCCGTTGGGTACGAAGCTGCCGAAGGAGAAGTCGATGGAGTCGCCCGTGAGGACGGTCAGGACCGGATCCACGAACCCCGTATTGAAAGGGGAATCCGGTGAATCGAAATCAAATTCGAAACTGTAGGGTCCTCCGGAACAGGTGCCGGCCGTGAACGTGTCATTGCAGCTGAAGGACCCGCTGAGGCCGATGTTCGTTACCGAGTCATAGCTGACCAACTGGTAGAAATTGATCCCTTCGTTCTGCAGTTCGCTGCTCGAGGCAAATGTCGGGTAGCTTGTCAGCGGCACACCGAAGGGAGGCGTGGCGGACCCATCCGCGGACAGCACCAGCGGGTCGGAACCGGCATCGAGTGTCAGGCGCAGGCGGATCGGCACGGTGTCCGTCGGCCCCACGGTCCCGGCCGGATCGAGGAAGCTCAGTGCGCCGATATAGGCGGCCGATGCCTGGCCGGGCATCCATGCGCTGCAGACGATGGCGGCAACGGCCGCCGTGCGGCGCAGGGAGCGGATTCCCAGAGTGATGATCATCGTGCTTCCCCCCGCATCAAGTCGAGATTATGTAATTCGATGATCGACTGACGGTTTCACTGTAACTCGACCGCAAGCTGTCATGCAACACCAGCGCCGCGGCCGCGGCCATCATCCTGCCGGAGCCGGCGGCCGAACCTCAGCCGGCGTCCTCCTCGGTGATCTCCGGGACGGTCACTGGCTGGCCATCACGCCAGGCACGGCCGTCGCGATATTCGATGCGGCCCTCGGCGACCAGCTGGATGGCACGCGGGTAGATGCGGTGTTCGCCCGCCTGCACCCGTGCGCGCAGCGAGTCCTCGCTGTCACCCGCGCGCACCGGTATGCGGTACTGGAGGATCACCGGACCGGCGTCGAGCTCGGGGATGACGAAGTGCACGCTGCTGCCATGCCAGGCATCCCCGGCGGCCAGGGCACGCCGGTAGGTGTCGAGCCCCGGGTACCGGGGCAGCAGCGAAGGGTGCACGTTGAGCATCCGGCCGCGGAAGCCGTCCACCACCGCCGCCGGCAGGATGCGCATGAAGCCGGCCAGCACCACGAGTTGCGGATCCAGGCGCCGCAGCTCATCCAGCAGCCTGGTGCCGAAGGCCTCGCGGCTGCCGCAGGCCTTGTAATCGACGGTGATGGCCGGGATGCCCGCCTGGCACGCCCGCTCGAGCGCCAGCACGCCGGGGCGGTCGCTGATGACGCCGATGACCTGCGCGTCGAGCGTCCCGGTGCGCGCGGCGTCGATGATGGCCTGGAGGTTGGAACCGCTGCCCGAGACGAGCACCGCGATGCGCAGGGCGGGGCGCGGACTCATCGATCGATGCGCACCTGGCCGGTGCCGGCCTCGATCGTGCCGATGGCCTGCACGGTCTCGCCGGCCGCGCGGAGCAACGCCATGGCGCTCTCGGCCGCCGTGCGGGCGACGACGACCGTCATGCCGATGCCGCAGTTGAAGGTGCGCAGCATTTCCGCGTCGGCCACCCGGCCGGTCTTCGCCAGCCAGTCGAACACCGTGGGGCGCCGCCAGGCCGTGGTGCTGATGCGGGCATCGACGCCGGCGGGCAGGACGCGCGAAAGGTTGCCGGGCAGCCCGCCGCCGGTGATGTGCGCGAGGCCCTTCACCTCGCAGCCGGCGATGAGCGCGAGCAGGCTGCGCACGTAGAGGCGCGTGGGGGTGAGCAGGTGCCGGGCGAGGGTCTCCCCGCCCTCCCAGCTGCGCCCGGCGGCGGCCGGGTCGAGTGCGAGGATGCGGCGGATGAGCGAGTAGCCGTTGGAATGCGGCCCCGAGGAGGCGAGGCCGAGCACCACATCGCCGGGGATGATCCGGCTGCCGTCGATGATGCGGTCGCGGTTGACGATGCCCACCGCGAAGCCCGCGAGGTCGATGTCCCCCGGTGCGTACATGCCCGGCATTTCCGCGGTCTCGCCACCGAGGAGCGCGCAGCCGCTCTGCTCGCAGCCGGCGGCGATCCCGCGGATCACCGCCTCGGCCTGATCGAGCGCGAGCTGGCCGGTGGCGTAGTAGTCCAGGAAGAACAGCGGCTCGGCGCCCTGGACGACCACGTCGTTGACGCACATGGCCACGAGGTCGATGCCGATGGTGTCAAAGCACTGCAGGTCGATGGCCAGGCGCAGCTTGGTGCCCACCCCGTCGGTGCCCGCGACCAGCACCGGGCGGGGAAAGCGCACCGTGTCGATCTCGAACAGGCCGCCGAAGACGCCGATCCCGCCGAGCAGGCCGGGCCGGGCCGTGCGACGCGCCAGCGGCTTGATCCGTTCGACGAGGGCGTCGCCCGCGTCGATGTCGACGCCGGCATCCTTGTAGGTCAGGGGTGAATCGGCACTCATGGGCTTCTCTGTGGCTGCGCGGTCATCGGCTGGCCCGCGGGGCGGGCACGCTGCGCATGTCTATAATAGTGCAGGCATGGGAGCGGGCGCATGATCCATATTTCCGGACGCCGGGCAAGGCACGTCATCGTGCTGCTGCTCCTGGCGCTGGCTGGCCTGCCCGGTGCGGTGCCCGCGGCGCGGGTGGCCGATCTCTACGCGGCTTCGGCGCCCGCCCCTGATGGCCCGGCCGCCGGCAACACGGCGGCGTTCGGCGCCGCCCTGCGCCAGGTTCTCGTGAAGGTATCGGGACGGCAGGCCGCCGGCGAGCAGGCCGTGGTCGCCAGCTTCGGCGACCCGGCCGCACTGGTCCAGCAATTCCGCCGGGACGCTGCCGGCAACCTCTGGGCCCAATTCGACCCGGCCGCGGTGCGCCGCGGGCTGGCGCGCGCCAACCTGTCCGCCTGGGGCGAAGATCGCCCCACGACCCTCGTCTGGCTGGTCTGGGACAGCGGCGCGGGGGAGATCGACCTCGTCTCCGGCAGCGCCACGGGCGGGACCGCCGGCGCGCTGCGCCAGCAACTGCTGGAGGCGGCCGAAGCGCGCGGCGTACCGGTGATGCTCCCGCTGCGCGATGCGCCGGATCTGGCTGCCGTCGGCGCGGCCGATGCGTGGGGCGGATCGATGGACACGATCCGCCGCGCGTCGGCGCGTTACCCGGCCGACGTCATCCTCGTGGGCCGCGCGCGGCTGTCGCCACCGGGGACGGCCGACGTGCGCTGGACGCTGCTGGCCGGTGCGCAGCGCGAGGAGTGGAGCGGTGGCATCACCGAGGGTCCCGCAGGGCTCGCCGAGCGGCTGGCGGCGCGTCTGGCGTCGGGCCCGGCGGGCACGGACAGCATCGCGCTCGCGGTGAGCGGGGTCGGCACGCTGGACCAGTATGGCGCGCTGCTGGCGTACCTGCGTGGCCTGGACAGCGTGGAGTCGGTGGCCGTCACCGGCCTGGCCGGGGACAGCCTGCGGCTCGACCTGCGGTTGCGCACCGAACGCGGGCGCTTCGAGCAGGCGTTGGCCTTGGGCAGGCTGCTGCAGCCCGAACCGGCTGACGAGGGGACGACCACGCTGCGCTACCGGCTGGCGGGCCAACCCTAGGCCCGCGCGACACCCATGCTCCGGCCGGCGGACATCCCCAACCTGATCAGCGTGCTGCGCATGCTGCTGGTGGTTCCCATCGTCGGGGCGCTGCTGGCCGACCGCATCGGGCTGGCGCTGGTGCTGGTGGCGGCCGCGGGCGCATCCGATGGCCTCGACGGCCTGCTCGCCAGGTACTGCGGCTGGCAGAGCCGGCTGGGCGGCCTGCTCGACCCGCTCGCCGACAAACTGCTGCTCGTGTCCCTGTTCGTGACCCTGGCCGTGCTGGCGCTGCTTCCGGCCTGGCTGGCCGCCGTGGTGGTCGGGCGCGATCTCGTCATCGTCAGCGGGGGCGTGGCGTACAACAGCCTGATCGGTCCGCTCCAGCCCGAGCCCTCGGGGGCGAGCAAGCTCAACACGCTGGCGCAACTCGCCTGCATCGCCACCGTGCTGCTGGCGCACGCCACCGGCTGGGCGCTGGCGCCGTGGGTGACGGTGGCCGGTGCGGCGGTGCTCGTCACCTCCGTGGTGAGCGGCCTCGACTACGTGATCCGCTGGAGCCGGAAGGCGCTGGCGGCGCGGGCCTGAGCGCGGCGCGCGTGGGGCAGGGCATGCGGCAACTGGCACTCGACATCCGGCTGGCCGACCATGCGGTGTTCGGCAATTTCCACCCGGGCGGGAACGAGCTGGCGGTGGCCACCGTGCGCGCCATGGCCGGGGGCGAGCCGCCGGCCGCGGCCTGGCTCTGGGGACAGGCTGACACCGGCAAGAGCCACCTGCTGCAGGCCGCCGTGGCGCTGGCGCATGAGCGTGGCTGGCCCACGGGCTACCTGCCGCTGGCGAACCTCGCACAGCTGCCGCCCACCGTGCTCGGCGGGATGGGGGCATTGCGCCTGCTGGCGCTGGATGACATCGGCGCAGTGGCCGGGAAGGACGCCTGGGAGCGCGCCCTGCTCCAGCTGTTCGAACAGCTGATGGCCGGTGGTGGCCGGTTGCTGGTGGCCGCGGCCGCGCCGCCCGCGGCCAGCGGCATCGTGCTGGCGGACCTGCGCTCGCGGCTCGCCGCGGGTGCCGTGTTCCGCATGGAGCCGCTGGCCGAGGCCGACTGCCGGCAGGCGTTGCAGCGACGGGCCGAGTGGCGTGGCTTCAGCCTGCCCGACGAGACCGCGGACTTCCTGCTGACGCGTGTCGGCCGCGGCACCGGCAGCCTGTTCGGCCTGCTCGACCGGCTGGACCAGGCCGCGCTGGTCGCGCAGCGGCGGCTCACCATCCCGTTCGTGCGCTCGGTCCTGCAGTCGGGCGGCTGAGGACTCAGGGGCGGCGCACCGAGTCGAACGCGCCGAAGAACACCGTCACCGTCAGCAGCGCATAGGCCACCGCGCGCAGCCGGCCAGCCGGGTTGGTGAGGATGTCCATCACGCCCCAGCTGAAGTACCCCAGCATGACGCTGCCGGTGGCCACCGCCCAGGTGCGCGATGGCCATGCGCCTGCCACCAGAACGGCCGCGAGTGGCAGCAGCGTCAGCCCCCGCATGGCGGTGAAGGGCAGGGCGGTCAGCAGCATGAGCACCACCAGCGCCCCGAGCGCCACCCGGCGCGATGTCGCGCCGCTCACCGCAGGTCCATGCCGGCCAGCCGCACGGCGATCCCGGCCACCCGCCGTCCGAGGTGCAGCGCGATGCGCGCCTCCTCGGCGCTCGGCGCCGTGAGTGCCGGCTCGGGCGCGACATGCGAGGCACCATAGGGGCCGCCACCGCTCCGGGTGGTCGACAGCGCACCCTCGGTGAAGGGCACCCCGACCAGCAGCATGCCGTGGTGCAGGAGTGGCAGCGCCATGGACAGCAGGGTCGATTCCTGCCCGCCATGCAGCGAGCTGCCCGAGGTGAACACGCCGGCGGGTTTCCCGCTCAGGCTGCCATTGAGCCACTGGGTGCTGGTGCCCTCGAGGAAGTGCCGGAGCGGGGCGGCCATGCCGCCGAAGCGCGTGGGGCTGCCGAGCAGCAGGCCCGCGCATTCTTCGAGGTCACGCAGTGTGGCGTAGGGCGGCCCGCTGGCGGGAACCGCAGGCAGGCGTTCCCCGGCCTGGGCCGCCACCGGTGGCACCGTGCGCAGGCGTGCGGCTGCACCGGCGACGGCATTCACCCCGCGGGCCACCTGGGCGGCGAGGGCCGCGACCGATCCGTGGCGCGAGTAATAAAGGACCAGCACTTCGATGCTCATGGCCGGCTATTCTAGCGGTCGCGCCGCCGCCCATGGCGGTGCGGCGCTCACGCGTGCGGCAGCAGGGATACGGTGCAGATGGCAACAGGGGAGGTCGCGGTGCGCTTTGTCGTCGCCGGCCGGGTGCAGGGCGTGTTCTTCCGCGCCAGCACGGCGCGCGAGGCCGCGCGGCTCGCCCTGCGCGGGCATGCCATCAACCTGCCCGACGGGCGCGTGGAAGTGCTGGCGATCGGCCCTGCAGCGGCCGTGGACGAGCTGGCCCGCTGGTTGCAGCGGGGACCGCCGGCGGCGCGGGTGGAGGCGGTGGTGCGCGAACCGGTGGCGCAACCGGGCGCCATCGACGGTTTCCGCACCGGGTAGGGCAGGCCGCTACTGCTGGAACCAGCGCCGGCTCAGGCGGTCGAGCACCTTCTGCGGGTAATCGGGCCGGCCGAGGCTGCCGTTGTAGCGTGCCAGCGCGCGGTTCCAGTCGCCCTTCTCCATGTCGTAGTAGTACCTGAGGATGGTGCAGCCCATCAGCAGGTTGTCGCCGATGTCCACCAGGCGCCGGTGGCCGAGTTCCTTGCGCCAGAAGGGCATGACCTGCATGAGGCCCTGTGCGCCGGCGGAGGAGACCGCATAGGGGTTGAAGGCGCTCTCGACGTCGATCACCGCCAGCACCATCTCGGGGGGCAGGTTGGCGCGCCGGGCCTCGCGGTGCGCGAGCTTGAGGATCTCCAGGCGTGTGCCGGGATCCTCGACCTGGCTGCCGAGGCGGCCGGCCATGTCGGTCAGCCAGACCTGCGCGTCGAAGCGGTCCTCGAAGCTGTCGGCCTGCTCCAGGACGGCGCGCACCCGCGCCCGCAGTTCCGGCGTCGGGATCTGCCCGGCCAGCGCGCTGCCTGCCGCGAGCAGCAGCCCCAGCGCCAGCAGCGGGCGCCAGCGTTCAGCCGGGCGCTGCGCCCGCCAGCCGCTGTTGCAGGAACTCCAGGACATCACCCAGTGCCACCTTCTCCTCGGCACCGCTGCGGCGGTGGCGGTATTCGATCGCGGCGTCCTTCAGGCTGCGCTCGCCCAGCACCAGCCGGTGCGGCACGCCGAGCAGGTCCGCCTCGGCGAACTTGACCCCGGGGCGGGCGTCGCGGTCATCGAGCAGGACCTCCATGCCCGCCTGGCGCAACTCTAGGTAAATGGCCTCCGCCGTGGCTGTGACGGCCTCGGAGTTTTTCGGGTTGAGCACCAGCAGCACGACGTCGAAGGGGCTCATGGGCGCGGGCCAGACGATGCCGTCTTCATCGTGGTTCTGCTCGATGGCCGCGGCGACGATGCGCGAGACGCCGATGCCATAGCAGCCCATGGTCATCACCCGCTCCTGGCCGTCCTGGTCCAGCACGACGGCCTTCATCGCCTGGCTGTACTTGTCGCCAAGCTGGAAGATGTGCCCGACCTCGATGCCCCGCGCGATGGCGAGCGGGCCGCCGCCACCGGGACTCGGGTCGCCGGCCACCACGTTGCGCAGGTCGGCGGTGGCGGGCTCGGCGGCATCGCGCCCCCAGTTGACACCGGTCTGATGGAAGCCCTCGCGGTTGCCGCCGGCGACGAAGTCGGCCAGCGCCGCCGCGGCGTGGTCGGCGATCACCGCAATCCGCAGTCCCACCGGGCCGATGAAGCCGGTGGGTGCTCCGGTGAGCGCGAGCACGCGCTCGGGGGAGGCCAGCGTCAGCGGCTTGGCCACCTGCGCCAGGCGCCCGGCCTTGACGGTGTTCAGGACGTGGTCGCCGCGCAGCGCGAGCGCGACGATGCCCCCGTCGCTGCCTTCCACCAGCAGCAGCTTGAGGCAGCGCGTGGCCGGAACCTTCAGGAAGGCGCTCACTTCCTCGATGCTGCGCATCTGCGGCGTGGCCACGGCCTGCAGCGGCGCACCCGGCGCGGGCCGGGCGCCGGGCGGCGGCAGTGCCGGGGCGGCCTCGACGTTGGCGGCAAAGCGGTCGGCGTCACAGAACGCGATGGCGTCCTCGCCGGAATCCGCGAGCACGTGGAATTCCTGCGAACGCGAGCCGCCGATCTCGCCGGAGTCGGCCTCCACGGTGCGGAAGCGCAGCCCCAGCCGCGTGAAGATGCGCGCGTAGGCCTGCGCCATGGCCTGGTAGGTGACCTCGAGCGAGGCCTGGTCCATGTGGAAGGAGTAGGCGTCCTTCATGATGAATTCGCGCGCGCGCATCAGCCCGAAGCGCGGGCGGATCTCGTCGCGGAACTTGGTCTGGATCTGGTAGTAGTTCACCGGCAGCTGGCGGTAGCTGCGCAGCTCGCGCCGGGCGAGGTCGGTGATGATCTCCTCATGGGTCGGCCCGAAGCAGTAGTCGCGCTCCTGCCGGTCGCGGATGCGCAGCAGCAGGTCGCCGTAGCGGTCCCAGCGCCCGGTCTCCTGCCAGAGTTCGGCGGGCTGTACCGCGGGCATCAGCACCTCCAGCGCGCCGGCGCGGTCCATCTCCTCGCGCACGACCTGCTCCACCCGCCGGAGCACACGCAGGCCGAGCGGCAGCCAGGTGAAAATGCCCGAAGTCAGCCGCCGGATCAGGCCCGCGCGCAGCAGCAGCTGGTGGCTGATGACCTCCGCCTCGGCAGGGGTTTCCTTCAGGGTCGTCCACGGTAACTGGCTGAGGCGCATGCGGGGTGTCGGCGGGGCTGCGGGAGTGCGCGCCATTCTAGCGGCAACGGCCCGCCAAGTCGCATGGTGCGGCCAATCCCCCGCGCGCGGCGAACCGTGGCAGAATTTGCCGCATGGGGAGCCCGCCGATGGATGAACCCAGCGAGACCACTGCGCGTCCCCGACGCCGTGGCATCTACCTGCTGCCGAACCTGCTGACCACCGGCAGCCTGTTCGCCGGCTTCTACGGCATCATCGCCAGCATCGACGGGCGCTACGAGCCGGCTGCCATCGCCATCATCATCGCCGGCGTGCTCGATGGCCTCGATGGCCGCCTCGCGCGCCTGACCGGGACCGAATCGGCGTTCGGCACGCAGTACGACAGCCTCTCGGACATGGTGTCCTTCGGGCTGGCACCGGCGGTCATCGTCTACCAGTGGGGCCTGATCCGCATGGCCGAGTATGGCTGGCTCTGGGCCAAGCTGGGGTGGCTTGCGGCATTCGTCTACGCCGTGGCGGGCGCGCTGCGCCTGGCGCGCTTCAACGTGCGGGTGCACAGCACCGACCGGCGCTTCTTCGAGGGGTTGCCGAGTCCCTCGGCGGCCGGGCTGATGATGAGCATGGTCTGGCTGGGCACGCGCCTCGGCTGGACCGGCGTGGGCGCCCTGGTCCTGGCCTTCGTGGTGTCGTTCACGGCCGGGCTGCTCATGGTCTCGCAGTTTCCCTATTACAGTTTCAAGCAGGTCCACGCGCGTGGCCGCATTTCCTTCGCCTACGTCATCAGCGTGCCGCTGGTGTTCGTGCTGATCGCCCTGGATCCGCCGAGCGTCCTGTTCAGCATCGGTGTCATCTACGCCCTGTCCGGCCCCGTCCTCTGGCTGTGGCGGCTGCAGCGCCGCCGCCACCCGCGGCTGCCGCGGCAGGAGCGCCCGACGGGGGGCTGAGCATGGACGCGCGCGCAGCCTGGACAGCCCGCCAGCAGGCCATCCTTGGCGAACTCGGCATCGGGGTCTGGCGCCGCCGCGGCTGCCCCGCGACGGGAGAGCCGGCCGCCGGGCCCGGCGAAGCCGCGCAGCCGGGGGCCGATGCCACGCCGCACGACTGGGCCTCACTGCGCGCCGCCGTGCGCGATTGCCGGCGCTGCGCCCTGCACCAGGGACGCACCCAGGCCGTCTTCGGCGTGGGCAACGAGTCGGCGTCCTGGATGATCATCGGCGAGGCGCCGGGCGCCGAGGAGGATCGCCAGGGCGAACCCTTCGTCGGCCCGGCCGGCCAGTTGCTCAACGAGATGCTGCGCGCGGTGGGTGCCGGCCGCCAGGATGTCTACATCGCCAACATCCTCAAGTGCCGCCCGCCCGACAACCGCGATCCGCGGCCCGATGAAGTGGGCGCCTGCGCCGACCACCTGGCAGCGCAGATCCGGCAGCTGTCACCCCGGCTGATCCTCGCCGTGGGGCGCATCGCCGCGCAGGCGCTGCTCGGGGAGGAATCGCCGCTCGGCCGCCTGCGGGGCCGGGTCCATGTCCATGGGCCCACGGGCATCCCGCTGGTGGTGACCTACCACCCGGCCTATCTGCTGCGGTCCCCGGCGGAGAAGCGCAAGGCCTGGGACGATCTGCGGCTCGCGTGCTCCATCGCGCCGCCGCGTACAACGTGAGTGCGAACCCCGGCATCCTGGCGCCGGCCATCCGCGACATGCGCCAGGCGGACGTGGCCTGCATCGCCGCGCTCGAGCGCGAGGCCTACGATTTCCCCTGGACGCCCGGCATCTTCCGGGACTGCCTGCTGGCGGGCTACACGAGCCTGGTGCTGGAGCACCACCGGGCGATCCGCGCCTACGCCGTCATGTCGGTGGCGGCCGGCGAGGCGCACCTGCTGAACCTGTGCGTGGCGGTGGACAGCCGCCGCGAGGGCCACGGGCGCCGCCTGCTCGAGACGGTGCTGGAGCGTGCCAGCCTCGCGGGGGCCGGGCGCATGCACCTGGAAGTGCGCCCGTCGAACGATGCCGCCCTGGCGCTCTACCTTGCGAGCGGCTTCGAGCGCATCGGCATCCGGCGGCGCTACTACCGTGCCCGCACCGGCAGCGAAGACGCGGTGCTGCTGGCGCGGGCGCTGGAGCGCCGGCCGCGCCGGCGCTGATGTCGCACCGTCCCCTCTGGCGCCAGCCGCCGGTGCTCGGCTGGGCGCTGTACGACTGGGCCAACTCGGCCTTCGCGCTCAGCGTCATGACCACCTTCGTGCCCGTGCTGATGGCCGGGTACTGGAACGACGGCGCGCCATCGAGCGTCGGCACCTTCCGCCTCGGCATGGCCAACGGCGTGTCGAGCCTGCTGGTGGCGCTGTTGACGCCGTTCATCGGCGCGCTGGCCGACCGCAGCGGCCGGCGCAAGGCCTGGCTGCTGTGGGTCACCGCGCTCGGCTGTGCGCTGACCGCGGCGCTGTACTTCCTCGCCGCCGGCAGGTGGCTGGCCGCGGCGATGCTCTATGTCGGCGCATCAGGCGCCTTCGCCGTCGGCAATTCGCTCTACGACTCGCTGCTGGTGGATGTCGCGGCTCCCGACGACTACGACCGCGTCTCGGCCTGGGGCTATGGGCTGGGCTACCTCGGCAGTGCACTGCTGTTCACGCTCAATGTCGCCATGGTGGCGCGGCCTGCGGCCTTCGGCCTCGCCTCGGCGGACGAGGCCGTCCGCCTGGCCTTCCTGCTGGTGGCGCTCTGGTGGCTCGTGTTCTCGCTGCCGGTCGCCTGGTGGGTGCACGATGACCCCGTGCGCGAAGGCGGCCCCGGCGCGCTGGTGGCCGGCTTCCGCCAGCTGGCGGCCACGCTGCGCAAGCTGTGGGGCGAGGTGGCGCTGCGCCGCTTCCTGCTGGCCTACTGGCTGTACATCGATGCGGTCTACACCATCATCAAGATGGCCGTCGACTACGGCCTGGCCCTCGGGCTGCCGCAGCAGGCGCTGATCCAGGCGATCCTGCTGACCAACTTCGTGGCCTTCCCGGCCGCGCTCGGCTTTGGCTGGATCGCCGGTGTCATCGGCACCCGCGCCGGCATCTACCTCGGGCTGGCGGTCTACCTGGCCGCGACGGCGGCGGCCGGCTTTCTCCACACCGAGGGGCAGTTTTATGCGCTCGCCGCGGTCATCGGCATGGTCCAGGGCGGCGTGCAGAGCCTGAGCCGGTCGTTCTTCGCACGGCTCATCCCCGCGGCGCAGACCGGCGAGTACTTCGGTTTCTACAACATGCTGGGGAAGTTCGCGGCCATCATCGGGCCGGTGCTGGTCGGCGTGGTGGCCCTGCTCAGCGGCAGCCAGCGCCTGGGCATCATCTCGCTGCTGCTGCTGTTCATCGCCGGCCTCGTGCTGCTGGCCCGCGTGCCGGGCGGAAGGCGCGCAGCCGGCGGCTGAACTCGGCCTCGCCGGCGGGGTCGCGGCTGCCGCCGTAGCGCAGGCGCAGGTACAGGTCAGTCATGGCCCGCACTTCCGTGGCGAGGTCGGGCCGCGCGAGCGCAATGGCCGCGGCATAGTGCCCGGCACTCTCCCCGGGCTGCCGCGCGCGCACGCAGCCGGCCAGCCGCTGGCAGAGCGTGGCGTAGAGCCGGGCGGGGCGATCGCCGGGCCGCGATGCGCGCCGGCGCAACACCAGGCCGGGCAGCAGCAGGCAGAGTGCGGCGGCCGCCCCGGCCAGCACGGCGAGCTGGGCGGTCTGCGGCACCCGGAATCCCAGGGCGAGCAACAACCGGTCCTGGGCCTCCGGCCCGAAGGCGAGGACCCAGCGGTCCCAGGCCGCGTTGGCCGCGTCCCAGGACAGCACCATGCGGCCGAGGAGCGGGTTCGCGCGCCAGAACTGCCGTGTCCTCCCCGGCGTCCCGGCCAGGCTGGCATCGGGGCCCTGCTCGATGCGCCCGGGCGCCACCGCAGCGGTGGGGTCGACCCGGCGCCAGGCGCCCTCGAGCCAGACTTCGACCCAGGCGTGTGCATGGGCCTGGCGCACGATCCAGTAATCGCCGATGGGGTTGTGCTCGCCACCCTGGTAGCCGACCACGACCCGTGCCGGGATGCCGCCCGCGCGCGCGAGCACCGCCAGTGCCGAGGCGTAGTGCTCGCAGAAGCCCGCGTGCGTCCGGAAGAGGAAATCATCCACCGCCTGCGGGCCAAGCAGCGGCGGGGTGAGCGTGTAGCGGAACGGCTCCTCGCCGAACAACGCGAGTACGCGCTGCAGGAAGGCGCGGTCGCTGGCCACCTCCGCGCGCAGCCGCGTGGCGAGTGCGAGCGTGCGCGGGTTGCGGTCCGGCGGCAGGCGCAGGTTGGCCGCCAGCGCCTGTGGCGTGGCCCGCACCGCCCCGATGCCGTCGGGGACCGAGCGTGCGCGATAGGCCAGCCGGTCGCGCAGGGGCGTGGCGCTGAGCAGTTGCATGGCGGGGCTGAGCGTGGCCCCGGGCACCGACCAGCGCAGCGGTGTCTCCAGCGCCAGCAGCCAGCGCCTGCCCTGCGGCTCGAGCACCAGCCCGTAGTCGTACTGCAGCCCGCCGCCGGCACCCGGCATGGGCGGTGCCGGCGCGGGCGGCGGCGGCTGCGCTGCCGTCCAGCCCCGGCCGTCGAACTGCTCCAGCACCGGGCCCCGCCAGTACAGTTCCCCGGCCGGTGGGACCGCAGCCGGAAAGCGTGCGCGCAGGGCGATCTCATCGGAGAGCGCGAGCGCGCTGATGTCGCCGGGCCGGACTTCCTCGGCGAGCCCGCTGCGACCGCCCGACGGTGCCTCGGGCAGGGACCAGAACGGCCCGGGGATGCGCGGGAACAGCACGAACAGCGCGCCCGCGAGCGGCAGCCCCTGCAGGAGCAGCCGGCCCGCGAGACGCACCGCCCGGCCCGGTGGCAGCAGGCGCTCGCGGCGTGCGCTCTGCACCAGCGCCGTGCCGGTCCCGAGCGTGCCAACGGCCAGCCAGGCCGAGGACCAGATGGCCTGCTCGCGCAGGAACACCGCGAACAGCAGGAACAGGCCGATGAACACCACGAGGATGCGGTCGCGCTCGTTGCGCGTCTCGAGGAGCTTCATGGCGCCCATCACCAGCAGGAGCGCGGAGCCGGCATCCACGCCCGAGATGCTCCGGTAGCTCAGGGCCACGGCCAGGAAGCCGAGCACCGTCGCCGGTACGCGGATCCACAGCGAGGGCAGGCGCCAGCCCCGGGCCGCGGCCGCGATGCGCCAGGCCGCGACGGCGGCGACCAGCAGCGCAACCCAGGGCACGACCGCCAGCAGGTGCGGCAGGCCGCCGAAGAACAGCGCCGCGGCCGCCCAGGCGATTTGTTGCGGCGTGTCGGCAGCGGCGCGGGGCATTGCCGCGGCGCCGGGCATCAGCCTGGCTCCGCCGGCGTGGCGGCCATGGCGAGGCTCGCCAGGCAGCGGTGCAGGTGGGCGTGGCCGCGGGCGGGACCGAGGCTCAGACCGGGCAGGCGCAGGCCCCAGGCGGCCTGGCCGGCACCGGCATCGAGTACCAGGCGCGCGAGGCGCGCGGCGCGGGTGTCGGCATCGCCCGCGGTGGCGTCCCAGTCGAACCAGATGCGCTCCCCGGCATCGCCGCCGCGGTAGTCCCGCACGGCGAATTCACCCCTGCGCGCGTAATGGCGCCAGGCGATCCGCCGCGGCGGGTCGCCCGGCCGGTAGGCGCGCAGGCCGGCAAAGTCGTCATCGCCAGGACCGTGCAGGCGGCTGCCTGGCTCGGCGTCGGGCAGGTGGGGGGTGCCCGGGGCGCGGGCCGCCGGGCGCGGGTAGACCAGTGCCCGTGGTTCCATGTGCACCCAGGTCCAGGCCCGCAGCAGGCCCAGCGGGGCGCGGGTCTGCAGCCGCAGCGCGGGCAGGGCGAGCAGGCCCCGGCGCTGCGTCGGCAGCGGCACGCGTACCGTGCGCGTCGCGTGGGCCGCCACGCCGCCTGGCACCGCCCCGCCGCCGGCCCAGTCGAGGAAGACCTCCTCGCGCGCCACCCCGGCATCGTCGCCCAGCGAGAAGCGCACCTGCAGCGTGTCCCCGGCGAATACCGGCTCGGCGCCCAGGCAGTGCAGGTGCAGGCCGGCGAGGATGCCGTGGCAGTGGTAGGTGCCGGCGATGCCGAACCCGGCGAGCAGGAAGGCCAGGGCGAAGGCCAGGTTGTTGTTGTAGTTCATCGCGCCGGCCAGCATCGTCGCCAGCAGCGCGGCATACAGCAGGCCGGGCAGGGTGGGGAGGATGTAGATGCGCCGCGAGGCCAGCTGCAGCCGCGTCGCGGCCCGGCCCTGCCGGCGCAGCGCCCAGCGCTGCGCACGCGCGCCGAGGCGGTCACGGATGGTGCGCCAGGCCGGGTGCATGGCGTGGGCGGCCAGGCCGTGTCAGCCCGGAGGGTTCACGGGATGGCGACCTCGTCGAGCACGCTTGCGGCCGGGTCGCGGTCCCCGGGCACGGCCGTGTCGCGCCAGTGCAGCCGGTGCCCGGCGACAGCGGCGAATACCGCCTGGACGTCCTCCGGGTACACCCCGCCATGGCCGCCCATCATCGCCCAGCCGCGGGCCGCCGCCACCAGGTCCGTTGCCGCGCGCGGGGACAGGCCGAGTTCAAGCCGCGGCGATTCGCGTGTGTAGCGGACCAGCGCCTGCACGTAGTCGAGCACCGCGTCGGTGACCTGCACCGCGCGGGCCGCGGCATGCAGTTCGGCCAGTTCGGCGGACCCCATCAGCGGCTTGAGGTCCGCGAGCAGGTGGCGGCGGTCATCGCCCCGCAGCAGCTTGCGCTCCAGCGCCTCGGCCGGATAGCCGAGCCCGATGCGCATCAGGAAGCGGTCGAGCTGGCTTTCCGGCAGCGCGAAGGTGCCCACCTGCCGGAGCGGGTTCTGGGTGGCAATGACGAAGAACGGGGCCGGCAGGGCGTGGCTGACGCCATCGACGCTCACCTGCTGCTCCTCCATCGCCTCCAGCAGCGCGCTCTGGGCCTTGGGTGGCGCACGGTTGATCTCGTCGGCCAGCACCACCTGGGCGAACAGCGGGCCGGGCTGGAACGCAAAGCGTCCGCTGCCGCGGTCGAAGACCTGCGCGCCGATGATGTCGGCGGGCAGCAGGTCGCTGGTGAACTGGATGCGCCGGAAGCTCAGGCCGAGGACGGCAGCGAGGCTGCGGGCGAGGAGCGTCTTGCCGACGCCGGGCACGTCCTCGATGAGCAGATGGCCGTGCGCCAGCAGGCAGGCGATGGCGAGGCGGATCTCCTCCTGCTTGCCGAGGATGACACGTCCCACCTCGCCGATGGCCTGCCCGGCCAGGGCGCGTGCCCGGTCCTGTCGCGTGGTGGCCGTTGCCCTCGCCGGTCCGTCCGTCATGCCGGGGGTCAGGGCAGGTCCGTGCTGCCCATGAGGAAGCGGTCCACCTCGCGGGCGACGCCGCGGCCTTCGTTGATGGCCCAGACCACCAGGCTCTGCCCGCGCCGGCAGTCGCCGGCAGCGAATACGCCCTTCACGTTGGTGGCGTACTGGCCGTACCCGGCCCGGACGTTCGTGCGCGCATCCACCTCGACCCCCATCTCGCGCAGCAGCGGCTGTTCGGGGCCGAGGAAGCCCAGGGCGAGCAGCACCAGCTGGGCCGGGTGCGCCTGTTCGCTGCCGGGCTTCTCGCGCGCCACCAGCTGCCCCTGCCCGTTGCGTTCCCAGGCGACCTCCACCGTCACGACTTCGCTGACCGCACCGCCGGCATCGCCCACCAGGCGCTTGACCGTCGTGAGGTAGCCGCGCGGATCGGTGCCGAAGCGGGCTGCCGCCTCTTCCTGGCCGTAATCCAGGCGCTGCACCCGCGGCCACTCGGGCCAGGGATTGTCCGCCGCGCGTTCGGCTGGCGGCTGCGGCATGATCTCCAGCTGGCGCAGCGTGCGGCAACCCTGGCGCATCGCGGTGCCGACGCAGTCCGTGCCGGTGTCGCCGCCGCCGAGGACGATGACGTCGCGGCCGCGGGCATGGATGGGCGTGGCATCGGGGGCGCCGGCCAGCAGCGCCTGCGTGCTGGCGGTGAGGTAGTCCATGGCGAAGTGCACGCCCCGCAGCGCGCGGCCTTCCACCGCGAGGTCGCGGGGCCGCGTCGCCCCGGTGCAGATCACCGTCGCGTCGAAGTCCTTCAGCAGGAGCATGGCCTCGACGTTCTCGCCCACCTCGGCGTTGCAGATGAACTTCACGCCCTCGGCTTCCATCAGGCGCACCCGCCGCTCCACGACCTCGCGCTTGTCGAGCTTCATGTTGGGGATGCCATACATCAGCAGTCCGCCGGGCCGGTCCCCGCGCTCGAGCACGGTCACCTGGTGCCCGGCCCTGTTGAGCTGGGCTGCCGCGGCGAGGCCGGCCGGGCCGGAGCCGATGACCACCACCTTCCTGCCCGTGCGTACCGCCGGGGGCTCGGGGAACACCCAGCCTTCCTCCCAGCCGCGCTCGCTGATGGTCTCCTCGATGTTCTTGATGGTCACCGGCGGGGAGCTGATGCCGAGCACGCAGGAACCCTCGCAGGGCGCCGGGCAGACGCGGCCGGTGAACTCCGGGAAGTTGTTGGTGCGGTGGAGGCGCTCGAGCGCCTCGCGCCACAGGCCACGGTAGACCAGGTCGTTCCACTCGGGGATGAGGTTGTTGACCGGGCAGCCGGCGGCGCCGCCATTGATGATGCGCCCGGTCTGGCAGAACGGCACGCCGCAGTCCATGCAGCGCGCGCCCTGCTGGCGCAGGCGCTTCTCCTCCAGCGGGAGGTGGAACTCGGCCCAGTCGTGGACGCGCTCCTGCGGGCTGCGATCGACCGGCAGCTCGCGCAGGTATTCCATGAATCCGGTTGGCTTGCCCATGTTCAGTTCCCGCCGACCCGTGCCAGGTCACGCGCATTTTCCTCGAAAGCCGACATGATGGCCGCATCTCCCGCGAGGCCCTGCTCGTGGGCACGCGCGATGGATGCCAGCATGCGCCGGTAATCGCGGGGCACGATCCGGACGAATTTCCCCAGGTTGGCGTCCCAGTCCTCCAGCACCGCCTGGGCGCGCTGGCTGCCCGTCAGCGCGAGGTGCCGCTCGATCATGGCCCTGAGCGCGGCGATTTCCCCGGCATCCGCCAGTGCTTCGGTGTCCACCATCTGCCGGTTGATGCGGTTGCCGAAGCTGCCGGTGTCGTCGAGCACGTAGGCGATGCCGCCCGACATCCCGGCGCCGAAATTGCGCCCGGTGGGGCCGAGCACGACCACGCGGCCGCCGGTCATGTACTCGCAGGCATGGTCGCCCACGCCCTCCACGACCGCATCCGCGCCGCTGTTGCGCACCGCGAAGCGCTCGCCGGCCATGCCGCTGATCCAGGCCTCGCCGCTGGTGGCGCCGTAGAGCGCCACGTTGCCGACGATGATGTTCTCTGCGGCCCGGAAGGTGGCTGCCGCCGGTGGGTGCACGATGATCCTCCCGCCGCACAGCCCCTTGCCGACGTGGTCGTTGGCGTCGCCCTCGATGATGAAGGTCATGCCCTTCGGCATGAAGGCGCCGAAGCTCTGGCCTGCGGAGCCGTGGAACCGGATGCGGATCGTGTCGTGGGGCAGCCCCCTGGCGCCCCACTTGCGCGTCAGCTCGCTGCCGGTGATGGTGCCGGCCACGCGGTGCACGTTGCGGATCGGCAGGTCCGCCCGGACCTGCACGCCGAGGTCGATGGCGGGGCGGCAGAGGTCGAGCAGCGTGGTGACGTCCAGGGACGCCGCGAGGCCGTGGTCCTGCTCGATCTGCCGGAAGCGGCCCACTTCCGGGCCGACGTCCGGCGGGTAGAGGATGGTGCTGAAGTCGAAGCCACGCGTCTTCCAGTGGTTGATGGCCCGGCGCGGCTGCAGGCGGTCGATGCGGCCGACCATCTCCTCGACGGTGCGGAAGCCGAGCTGCGCCATGTGCTCGCGCAGGTCCTCGGCGATGAACCGCATGAAGTTCACCACGTGCTCGGGCTTGCCGGTGAAGCGCTCGCGCAGGCGCGGGTCCTGCGTGGCCACGCCCACCGGGCAGGTGTTGAGGTGGCACACGCGCATCATCACGCAGCCCACGGCCACCAGCGGCCCGGTGGCGAAGCCGAACTCCTCGGCGCCGAGCAGGGCGGCCACCGCCACGTCGCGCCCGGTCTTGAGCTGGCCGTCGGTTTCCACCGTGATGCGGCTGCGCAGGTTGTTGAGCACGAGGGTCTGGTGCGCCTCGGCCAGGCCGAGCTCCCAGGGCAGGCCCGCGTGGGCGATGGAGGTCTGCGGCGAGGCGCCGGTGCCGCCGTCGTGCCCGCTGATCAGCACCACATCCGCGTGGGCCTTGGCGACGCCGGCGGCGATGGTGCCGACGCCGACCTCGGCCACGAGCTTGACGCTGATGCGCGCCTCGCGGGTGGCGTTCTTCAGGTCGTAGATGAGCTCGGCGAGGTCCTCGATGGAGTAGATGTCGTGGTGCGGGGGCGGGGAGATCAGCCCGACGCCCGCGGTGGTGTGGCGCGTCCTGGCGATCCAGGGATACACCTTGCTGCCGGGCAGCTGCCCGCCCTCGCCCGGCTTGGCGCCCTGCGCCATCTTGATCTGGATCTCCCGGGCGCTCACCAGGTACTCGCTGGTCACGCCGAAGCGGCCCGAGGCCACCTGCTTGATGGCCGAGTTCTTCGAGTCCCCGTTGGGCAGGGGCTGGTAGCGCTCCGGGTCCTCGCCGCCCTCGCCGGTGTTGGACTTGCCGCCGATGCGGTTCATGGCGATGGCCAGGGTCTCGTGCGCTTCCTTGCTGATGGAGCCATAGGACATGGCACCGGTCTTGAAGCGCTTGAGGATGCTCTCGACCGGCTCGACCTCCTCCAGCGGCACGGGCTGGCCCGGGGTGAATTCGAGCAGGCCGCGCAGGGTGCTCTTCTGCCGCGACTGGTCGTCGATCAGTTCCGCATACGCCTTGTACGTGGCGTAGCTGCCGGTGCGCACCGCCTTCTGCAGCCGGTGGATGGACTCCGGGTTGAAGAGGTGGTGCTCGCCATCCGCGCGCCAGCGGTACATGCCGCCGGGCGGCAGGGTGCCGCCGTCCACCGGGCGGTCCGGGAAGGCGGCATCGTGGCGCATGAGCGTCTCGCGGGCGATGACGTCCACGCCGATGCCGCCCACGCGCGATGCCGTCCAGGTGAAGTACTGGTCGATCACGTCCTGGCGCAACCCGACGGCCTCGAAGACCTGGGCGCCGTGGTAGCTCTGCATGGCGGAGATGCCCATCTTCGACATCACCTTGACCACGCCCTTGGTGGCGGCCTTGACGAAATTCCTGCAGGCCGTCCTGTGGTCGAGGCCGGTGAGGATGCCGTCGCGGATCAGGCCGTCGATGGTCTCGAAGGCGAGGTACGGGTTGATGGCGCTGCAGCCGTAGCCGACCAGCAGGCTGAAGTGGTGCACTTCGCGCGCCTCGCCGGTCTCCAGCACCAGGCTGACGCGCGTGCGCAGGCCCTCGCGGATGAGGTAGTGGTGCAGTCCGGAGACCGCCAGCAGCGCGGGGATGGGCGCCATCTCGCGGTTCACTCCGCGGTCGCTGAGGATGAGGACGCTGAGGTCCTCGTCCTCGATCATGCGCCGTGCCTGCTGGCAGATGTCCTTCATGGCGGCCAGCAGGCCATTCTCCCCGCGGGCGACGCGGAACAGGCATGGCAGCACCCCGGCGCGCAGGCCGGGCAGGTCCAGGCGGCGCAGTCGGGCGAATTCCTCGTTGGTGAGGATGGGGCTCGCGAGTTCCACGCGCCGGCAATCCGCCGGCCGGGGTTCGAGCAGGTTGCCTTCGGCGCCCAGCCACATCCCGGCCGAGGTGATGAGTTCCTCGCGGATGCAATCGATGGGCGGGTTGGTCACCTGCGCGAACAACTGCTTGAAGTAGTCGTAGAGCGGGCGTGGACGGTCGGAGAGCGCCGCCAGCGGCGTGTCGTTGCCCATCGAGCCCACGGCCTCCACGCCATCGCGGGCCATTGGCGCGATGAGCGTGCGCGCGTCCTCGTAGCTGTAGCCGAAGGCCATCTGCCGCTGGCGCAGGGTGTCGTGGTCCGGCAGCGTGGCTTCGCCGGCTGCCGGCAGCTGCTCCAGCCGCACCAGGTGCTCATCGAGCCACTGCCGGTAGGGGCGCTCGCGGGCGATGGCGCGCTTGATCTCCGCGTCATCGACGATGCGTCCCTGCGCGGTGTCCACGAGGAACATGCGGCCGGGCTGCACGCGCCCCTTGGCCACGATGTCCTGTGGCGGGATGTCCAGCACGCCGGTCTCGGAGGCCAGGACGACCAGGCCGTCCTTCGTCACGCAGTAGCGCGACGGGCGCAGGCCGTTGCGGTCGAGGACGGCACCGATCTGGGTGCCGTCGGTGAAGGCGATGCAGGCCGGGCCATCCCAGGGCTCCATGAGGGTGGAGTGGTACTGGTAGAAGGCGCGCAGATCCTCGTCCATCTCGCCGTGGTTCGACCAGGGCTCCGGGATCATCATCATCACCGCGTGGGGCAGCGACCGGCCGCTGAGGACCAGGAGCTCCAGCACGTTGTCGAACATGGCCGAGTCGCTGCCGTTCGGGTTGACGATCGGCGGGATCTTCGCCATGTCCTCGCCGAAGATGGCCGACTCGAAGCGGGCTTCGCGCGCGGTCATCCAGTTGACGTTGCCGCGCAGCGTGTTGATCTCGCCGTTGTGGGCGAGGTAGCGGTAGGGGTGGGCCCGGTCCCAGCTCGGGAAGGTGTTGGTGGAAAAACGCGAGTGCACGAGCGCCAGCGCGGTTTCCATGTCCGGGTGGGTGAGGTCCGGGTAGTACGTGCTGAGCTGCTCGGTGAGGAGCATGCCCTTGTAGACCAGCGTCTTGAAGGAGAGGCTGCACAGGTACCACTGTTCGGCGCCATCCAGCGTGGTGGTGCGGATCGCGTTGTAGGCGCGCTTGCGGATCACGTAGAGCTTGCGCTCGAAGGCCAGGTCGTCGGCGAGCTGCGGGTCGCGGCCGATGAATGCCTGGCGCACGAAGGGCTCCGAGGCGCGGGCGGTCTCCCCCAGCGTCGTGTTGCAGGTCGGCACCGTGCGCCAGCCGAGGAAGGTCTGGCCTTCCGCCTGGACGATCTGCTCGAAGCGCTGCTCGAGCCGGCGCCGCTGGGTGGCGTTCTTCGGCAGGAACATCATCGCGCAGCCGTACTGGCCGGGGCCGGGCAGCGGGATCCTCGCCTGCTCGCAGGCTTGTGCCAGGAACTTGTGCGGCATCTGCAGGAGCACGCCGGCGCCGTCACCGGTGTTGGCCTCGCAGCCGCAGGCGCCGCGGTGGTCGAGGTTGCGCAGCACGCCGATGGCCTGCTCCAGGATGCGGTGCGACTTGCGCCCGTGGATGTCCACCACGAAGCCGACGCCGCAGGCCTCGTGCTCGAAGCGCGGGTCGTAGAGTCCCTGGCGTCGGGGCGCCGCGGCCCGCACAGGGCGGGAGTCCGTCTGTCGTGCCGTCATCGGGAGCCTTCAGCCGGGCTTACTGGGTGCGGGGATTGCCGCCCGGCGACCCGGCAGTTTACGGCGCCGGCGCGCCGGCGAACAGTCCTGCCGGCGAGGCCGGCTGTTCTGCGCCGGGTGCGGCAACCCGGGTGCGGGGGTGGGTGGGGTCCGGGCTCAGCCGAGCCGCGCCAGCTGCCCGCCGAGCTGGCTGATTTCCTGCCCGATGGCGCGCAGCCGCTCCTGCTCCCTGGCCACCACGGCCGGCGGGGCGTTGTCGGCGAACTGGCGGTTGGCGAGTTTCGCCTCCACGCGTGTGCGCTCGGCCTCGGCCTTCGCCAGGGCCCTGGTGAGCCGCTCGCGTTCGGCATCGAGATCGATCAGGCCCGCCATGGGCACCAGGATCTTCATGCCGCCGAGCAGCGCCGTGGCGCAGGCCGGGGCGTCCTCGCCGGCCTCGAGCACGCGGATGGATTCCAGCCGGGCCAGCTGGCGCAGGAAGTGCAGCTGCGTGCCGGCACGGTGCCGGTCGCCGGCACCGGCATCCTGGAGCAGCACCGGCAGCGGCCGGCCCGGGGCGATGTTCATCTCGCCGCGGATCTGCCGGATGCCGAGCACGAAGCCCTGCACCCAGGCGAGTTCGGCCTCGGCGGCCTCGTCCGCCGGGAAGGCTTCCGCCGCGGGGTAGGGCTGGAGCATCACGGTATCGCCGCTGGTACCGGCCACTCCGGCCACCTTGCGCCAGAGCTCCTCGGTGATGAAGGGCATCAGCGGGTGCAGTGCGCGCAGCAGCGCTTCCAGCACCTCGACCAGTGCGCGCCGCGTGGCCGCGCGTGCCTGCGGCGCGGTGTCCGCGCCCTGGAGCAGCGGCTTGGTCAGCTCCAGGTACCAGTCGCAGTACTCGTTCCAGGTGAACTCGTAGAGCGCGCGGGCGGCGAGGTCGAAGCGGTAGAGCGCCAGCTGCTCGTGCACGCCGGCCACCGCCTTGCCGAGGCGCGAGCGGATCCAGCGGTCGGGGAGGGCGGTGGGCAGCGTGCCGGCAGGAGCGAGTTCCTGTCCCTCGACGTTCATCAGCACGTAGCGGGTAGCGTTCCAGAGCTTGTTGCAGAAGTTGCGGTAGCCCTCGATGCGGTTGAGGTCGAAGCGGATGTCGCGTCCGGTGCTGGCCAGTGCGGCGAAGGTGAAGCGCAGTGCGTCGGTGCCGAACTCGGGGATGCCGTCGGGGAACTGCCGGCGCGTGGCCTTCTCGATCTGCGGCCTGAGCTGCGGCTGCATCAGCCCGCTGGTGCGCTTGGCAACCAGCGTCTCGAGGTCCACGCCGTCGATGAGGTCCAGCGGGTCGAGGATGTTGCCCTTGGACTTCGACATCTTCTCGCCGTGCTCGTCGCGGATGAGGCCGGTGATGTAGACCTCGCGGAACGGCACCTCGCCGGTGAATTTCAGGCCCATCATGATCATGCGGGCCACCCAGAAGAAGATGATGTCGAAGCCGGTGACCAGCACGCTGGTCGGGTAGAAGACCCCCAGCTCCGGCGTCTTGTGCGGCCAGCCCAGTGTCGAGAAGGGCCAGAGCGCGGAGGAGAACCAGGTGTCGAGCACGTCCTCGTCCTGGCGCAGCACGACGTCGGGGCCCAGCCCGTGGGCAGCGCGCACCGCCGCCTCGCTGCGTCCGACGTGGACGGCGCCTGCCGCGTCGTACCAGGCCGGGATGCGGTGGCCCCACCAGAGCTGGCGGCTGATGCACCAGTCCTGGATGTTGTGCATCCACTGGAAGTAGGTCTTCGCCCAGTTCTCGGGCACGAAGCGGATCCTGCCGTCCTCGACCGCCCGGATGGCGGGTGCGGCGAGCGGGGCGATCTTCACGTACCACTGGTCGGTGAGCCAGGGCTCGAGCACCGCGTTGCTGCGGTCGCCGCGCGGCACCGGCAGGCTGTGCGGCTCGATCTTCTCCAGCAGGCCCGCCTCCTCCAGGAGCGCCACCACACGCTGGCGCGCCGCGAAGCGGTCGAGCCCAACCAGTTCCACGGGGATCCCGCCGGCGGGGAGTGCCTCGCCCGCGCAGTCTCCGGCGCTGATGCGCGCATCGCGGTCGAGCACGTTGATCAGTGGCAGGCCGTGGCGGCGGCCGATCTCGTAGTCGTTGAAATCGTGCCCGGGGGTGATCTTCACGCAGCCCGAGCCGAAGGCCGGGTCCACGTACTCGTCGGCGATGACGGGCACCAGCCGCCCGGTGACTGGCAGGCGGACCTGCCTGCCCACCAGGTGGCGGTAGCGCTCGTCCGTGGGGTGCACCGCCACCGCGGTGTCGCCGAGCATCGTCTCCGGGCGTGTCGTGGCCACGACCAGGTGCCCGGAGCCATCGGCCAGCGGGTAGCGGAAGTGCCAGAGCTGGCCCTGCTCGGGCTCGGCGATCACCTCGAGGTCGGAAAGGGCGGTGTGCAGCACCGGGTCCCAGTTCACCAGCCGCTTGCCGCGGTAGATCAGCCCTTCCTCGTACAGCGCGACGAAGACCTCGGTGACCGCCGCCGAGAGGCCCTCGTCCATCGTGAAGCGGTCACGCGACCAGTCCACCGAATCGCCGAGACGGCGCATCTGCCGGCAGATCGTGCCGCCGGACTGCTCCTTCCATTCCCAGACCCGCGCCACGAAGGCCTCGCGCCCGATGGTGCTGCGCTGCTGGCCCTGGGCATTGAGCTGGCGCTCGACCACCATCTGCGTGGCGATGCCCGCGTGGTCGGTGCCCGGTTGCCACAGCGTCCGGCAGCCCCGCATGCGGTGGTAGCGGGTGAGTGCGTCCATCAGCGTGTGCTGGAAGGCGTGGCCCATGTGCAGCGTGCCGGTGACGTTGGGCGGCGGGATCATGATGCAGTAGGGCGCCCCGGCACCCGCTGGCGCGAACCAGCCGCGCTGCTCCCATTCCTCGTACAGGCGCCGCTCGATGGCGGCCGGGTGGTAGGTCTTGTCCATGCTCACGCGGCGTGATCCCCTCAGCGATGCCCCGTCCCGGGGCCAAAGTGTTCCTGCAGCAGGTCGTCGACCAGGCTGGGCAGCTCGGTGCGCAGCCGGCCGATGACGTCGGCGAACAGGTTGGCTTCCATCTCGCGCAGTGATTCATGCAGGAGGCGCTCCATGAGCGCGTAGCCCTCGGCGGCGATGCGCGCCTGCAGCTCGGCGAGTTCCTCGGCGGTCACCACCAGGGGTGGAGCGGCCGGGGGCGGCCCGCCCGGCGTGCCCACGAAATCCGTCAGCACCGGAATCTTCTTCTCCGTCATTCCCCTGCTCCGATGTCGTGGCTGCTGATCGTGCGGCCCGCCTGGCGGTACTGGCGGAAGCGTTCGCGGCCCGCGGCCCGCCCGGCGTCGGAGTCCTCGACGATCTCCGCCACCCGCGGGAACCGGACGTGGAACCCGGGCATCTCCCCGGCCAGGTTGACCAGCAGGTCCGACCCGGGTGGGTCCGTCTCCCCGTGGCCGATGGTGACGGGCGAGCCGGCCGTGGCGCCGGCCACGGCTGGCTCGTGGGGCACGAAGCTGCCCTGGCGGAAGGTCCAGAGCAGCTCATCGAGCTGCGCCGCCTGGCCGGGCGAGCCGGCGTGCAGGTGCACGCGGTGCCCGAGGCGGTAGGCCTTCTCCGCCAGCCGGCAGGCGAACCGCAGCCGGGCGGTGGCATCCGCCGCCGCCAGGACGTAGAAATCCACGCGACCGGGTTCGGGCAAGGTCTAGTGTCCCAGCAGGTATTCCACCAGCAGCCCGACCGGCCGCCCCGTGCTGCCCTTTTGCGGCGCGGTGCTCCAGGCGGTCCCCGCCACGTCCAGGTGCGCCCAGGGGATGTCGCCGACGAAGCGCGAGAGGAAGGCGGCCGCGGTGATGGTGCCGGCGTCCCGGCCGCCGATGTTGGCGACATCCGCAAACGGGCTCTTCAGCAGTTCCATGTACTCGGCATCGAGCGGCAGGCGCCAGGCCGGGTCGTCGACAGCCTCGCCGGCGGCGAGCAGCGCCCCCGCCAGCGGGTCGGAGTTGCCCATGAGCCCGCTGCGGTGCTTGCCGAGCGCGATGACGCAGGCGCCGGTCAGGGTGGCGATGTCGATCATGGCTGCCGGCCTGAAGCGCGCCCCGTAGGCCAGCGCATCGCAGAGGATCAGGCGCCCCTCGGCGTCGGTGTTCAGGATCTCGATGGTCTGGCCCGCCATGGAGCGCACGATGTCACCCGGCCGCGTGGCGCCGCCGCCGGGCATGTTCTCGCAGCTGGGCACCAGGCCCACCACGTTGACGGGCAGCGCGAGCTCGGCCACCGCCTGCATCACCGCCAGCACGGTGCCGGCGCCGCTCATGTCGTACTTCATCTCGTCCATCTGCGGGCCGGGTTTGAGCGAGATGCCGCCGGTGTCGAAGGTGATGCCCTTGCCGACCAGCACCACCGGTGCCTTGCCGGCGGCGGCGCCGCGGTACTGCACGACGATGAAGCGCGCGGGTTGCCGGCTGCCCGCGGTCACCGCCAGCAGTGCCCCCATGCCGAGGCGGCGCATCCGCGCCTCGTCGAGCACCTGCACGCGCAGTTTGCGATGCTGGCGCGCCAGTTCGCGGGCGCGCCGGGCGAGCCAGTCGGGCGTGCAGATGTTCGGCGGTTCGTTGCCGAGGTCGCGGGCGAGCGTCATGGCCCGGCCGATGGCATCGGCGTGGCGGATGCCGCGGCGGAGCACCGCCGCCTCGCCGTCGGTCGCCAGGCCGAGGCTGCGCAGCTTCGGTGCGGGGTTCCTGATGTCGCGCGTCTTGTGCCGGTTGAATCGGTAGCTGGTCTCGTGCCAGCACTCCACGGTGAGGCGGGCGCGGCGGTAGGCATCGGTGCCCCGTGCCGGCTCGGTGCCGATGAAGGAGACCGCCGCGGCGACCGGCATGCGGCCGAGGGCGGCCAGCGCGCTGCGGGTGGCCTTGCGGCAGGCCTTGCGGTCGTAGCGCTTGCGCTCGCCGAGGCCGACCAGCAGCACCCGGGGGCAGGCGAGCCCGGGCACCTTCGGCAGCAACAGCGTCTGGCCCGTTTCACCACGGAAGTCGCCGTCGGCGATGAGCTTGCGCAGCAGGCCGCGCGCGGCGCGATCGGCGTCCTGGGTTGCCGCCGGCAGCGCGCCGCCCGCATACACGGGCAGGAGGATGCAGCCGGTGCGCTGTCTCGAGGCCGGGCCGGTCTTGACCTGGAATTTCATGCGTTTCTCCACACCGGGATGCTCTGGCCAGCGCCTGGCGGATCCCGGATGCTTCTTGACGGGTCGTGGGATGGGCCGGATGATTGCCGGGCGCCGTTACGGGCGCATTGCCCCGCGAATCTGCCGCGGTAGTCTAACGGATGATGGCGAGAGCCGCGCAAGCCGCGCGGGTGCGCCGTTCGGGCAGGCCATGACAGCCATCGCTGAACGCTACATCCTGCGCGAGACCGTCCAGGTCTGGCTGGCGGTGACCGGCGTGCTCATGGTCATCCTCGTCACCAACCAGTTCGCCAAGGTCCTCGGTGACGCGGCGACCAACAAGATACCCCGCGATGCGCTGCTGCTGGTGATGGGGCTCACCTCCGTGCAGTACCTGACCATCCTGGTCCCGGTGGGGCTGTTCCTGGCCATCCTGCTCGCGCTGGGCCGCCTGTACCGCGACAGCGAGATGTACGCGCTCATGGCCTGCGGCGTCGGTCCGGCACGGCTCTACCGCCCGGTGCTGGCCTTTGCCCTGGTGCTGGCGGCCATCGTGGGCTGGCTCGCGCTGGATGTGTCCCCTGCCGCCATCCGCGAGGTGCGCCGCATCGGCCAGGAGGCGCGCGCGCGTGCCGACCTGCAGGTCATGGAGGCAGGCCGCTTCGTGAAGTTCGGCCAGGCCGGCGCGGTGGTCTATGCCGAGGAGGTCGATGCCGCGGGGCACCTGCACCGGGTGTTCGTGCAGCGGCGCCGGGACAACCTCGCCGAGGTGATAGTCGCCGCCGAGGCGTACCAGCAGGACACGGCGGATCCCGACGTGAAAATGCTGGTCTTCACCAACGGCCGGCGCTACGAGGGCGAGCCGGGTACCGCCCGGTTCAGGATCATCGACTTCGCCGAGCACGGGATCCCGTATTCGCTGCCGGGCCAGGTGCCGGTGAACTACGGGCCAAAGGGCCGCAGCGTGGCGGCGTTGCTGGAGTCCGGCAGCCTCGCGGACCTGGCCGAGCTGCAGTGGCGGGTCTCGGTGCCGGTCATGGTGCTGGTGCTGGCGTTCCTGGCCGTGCCGCTGGGGCGCTCCTCGCCGCGCCAGGGTCGCTATGCCGGACTGGTGATCGGGCTGCTCATCTACATCAGCTATTCCAACCTGCTCGGGTCCTGCCGCGTGTGGGTCGAGCGTGGCAAGGTGCCGGTGCTGCTGGGCCTGTGGTGGGTGCACGGGCTGTTCATCGCCGCTGCGCTGGTCCTGCTGGCGACGCGCTACGGGTCGGGCCTGGCGCGGTTCTGGCGGCGCCGCGCGGTACGTCCGGCATGAGCGTCGTGCGCGGCTATCTCGCCGGCACGGTGCTGGCGGCCACGGCGCTGGTGCTCGGCGTGCTGCTTGCCCTGGGTGGTTTCATCGAATTCATCGGCCAGCTCGACGGGGTGGGCAGCGGCGGCTTCGGCATCCCGCAGGCCATCGTCTACACGCTGCTGCAGCTGCCGGACCTCGCCTTCACCGTCCTGCCGATGGCCGTCCTGCTCGGCAGCCTCATGGGGCTCGGTGCGCTGGCCAGCGGCAGCGAGATCATCGCGCTGCGGGCGGCGGGCGCCTCGCCCGTGGCGCTGGCACGGGCGGTGCTCGTCACCGGCGCCGGCCTCGTGCTGCTGGCGCTGGCCCTGGGCCTGTACGTCGCCCCGCCGCTCGAGCGCTACGCCCGCCAGTACCGCACCTTCGCCATGCAGGGGCCATCCGGCCTCGCGAGTGCGGAATCCGCCTGGGTCCGCGATGGCGACGTGATCATGAACCTGAGCCAGCTCGGTGATCCCACCCAGTTCGGTGGCGTGTACCTCTTCAGGCTCGGGCCGCCCGGCCGGCTGGCCAGCGTGGCCCGCGCGGATTCGGCGAGCATCGGGGCAGGCAAGGAGTGGACGCTCGACAATTACGCCGAGTCGCGCTTCGGTGATGCCGGGGTGACGGTGCGCCGCGAGCGGCGCTTCGCCGAGGTGACGGGACTCAATCCGGAGCTGCTCAGCCTCACGGTGGTGAGGGCCGAGGCGCTCGATGGCCTCACGCTGTGGCGCTACACGCGTTATCTGCGCCGCAACGGGCTCGACGCGCGCCACTTCGAGGTGGAGTTCTGGCGGCGCATCGCCTCCTCCATTGCGGTGGCGCCGATGTGCGTGCTGGCGCTGGTGTTCGCCTTCGGCGTCATGCGGCGTGCCGGCGCCGGCGCCCGCATGGTCATCGGCGTCGTCATCGGCCTGGCCTATTTCCTCATCAGTCGCGGCCTCGCCGACAGCGCCGAGGTCTACAACCTCGATCCGCTGCTGGTGGGCTGGCTGCCCACCGTGCTGCTCGTGCTCATCACGGCGGTGGCGCTGGCGCGCATCCGCTAGGACTGCCCGCGCTCCCGGCCGGCCTCTTCCGTGCGCACCAGCCGCGTACCGCTCAGCCGGTCGTGCCAGGCACGCCCCTGCGGATCGAGCAGGATCCACCAGAACCCGCAGCCCAGCAGGGCGGTGGAGACAGCCGCCAGGGCGAAGCGCGCGCAGGCCGCGCGCAGGCCGGGTGACCCGCCATCCTCGCGCATCACGCGCAGCCGCCAGGTGCGCATGCCGGGCGTCTGCCCGCCGTGCCACCAGAAGCCGATGAAGAAGGCGGCGACCTGCACGATCAGGAAGGCCTGGTAGGCCGGGTCGCCGGGCGGGATGGCGGCACCGCCGCGCAGGGCGACGAGGATGAACGAGGTGAAGACCAGGAGTCCGCCGACGATCAGCCAGTCGTAGAGGGCGGCAGCCAGCCGGCGCAGCAGCATGGCGGTCCGGGCGGGCGGGGTCGGGGGTTGTGTCAGCAACGGCGGCCTGGTCGTGGACCGGTGGACGGCACGGCTGCGTTGGCGCTCCCTGCGGGAATCGAACCCGCGTTTCAGCCTTGAGAGGGCCGCGTCCTGACCGCTAGACGAAGGGAGCCGACAGCCACTTCCGCTGCCCGTGGCTCGGGCGGGCTGCTATTATAGGTATGCATGGCCATCCCACAAGCCGGTTTTCCTGTTGACTGACTCCATACAAACCGATCATCCAGCGCCCCAGATCATTCCGCGGTCCGACCACAACATCTCGCGGGCCGACATTTCCAAGCCTGCCTTGAAGGTGCTGTACCGGCTGAAGGATGCCGGTTATCAGGCCTTCCTCGTCGGCGGCAGCGTGCGCGACCTGCTGCTGGGGCGTCATCCCAAGGACTTCGATGTCGCCACCGATGCGCACCCGGAAGAGGTGCGTGCGCTGTTTGGCAACTGCCGGCTCATCGGCCGGCGCTTCCGCCTCGCGCATGTACGCTTCGGCGGCGAGATCATCGAGGTGGCGACCTTCCGCGGCCTGGGTACCGAGGAGTCGGCCGGCGCAGACCGCGAGGTCTCCGCCGAGACCGGCCGCCTGCTGCGTGACAACGTCTACGGGAGCATCGAGGAAGACGTCTGGCGCCGGGATTTCACCGCGAACTCCCTCTACTACAACATTGCCGATTTTTCCATCTGGGACTTCACCGGGGGCGTGGCCGACGTGCGGGCGCGGCGCCTGCGGATCATCGGCGACCCGGAGGCGCGCTTCCGCGAGGATCCGGTGCGCATGCTCCGGGCGGCACGCTTTGCCGCCAAGCTCGGCTTCGACCTGGACGATGAATCCGCACGCCTCATCCCGCAACTCGCACAGCTGATCGGGGGCGTCCCCCCGGCCCGGCTGTTCGATGAATTCCTCAAGATGTTCCAGGCGGGTCACGCGCTGGAAAGCTATCGTGAGCTGCGCCGGCATGGCCTGTTCGACCATCTGTTTCCGGCCACCGCGGCATGGCTGGGGCCGGGTACCGATGCCCGCGGGCGGTTCCTCGAGGCGGCGCTCGCCAACACCGATGCCCGCGTGGCCGAGGACCGCCCCGTCACGCCCATGTTCCTGCTCGGCGCCTTCCTGTGGGGGCCCGTCGCTGACCGGGCTGCCGCCCTTGCCGGGGAGGGCATGACCGACTTCCAGGCACTGGCGCTCGCCGCCGCCGAGCTCAGCCGCGAGCAGACCGAGCGGATCGCGGTCCCGCGGCGGTTTTCCATCCCGATGCGCGAGATGCTCCAGCTGCAGATCCGCTTCGACAAGACCCGCGGCGCGCGGGCGCTGGTCTTCCTGCAGAGCCCGCGGTTCCGCGCGGCCTACGACCTGCTGATGCTGCGCGCCGGCGCCGGCAATGCCGATCCGGGCCTCGCGCACTGGTGGAGCACGCTGCAGGCACTGCCGCCCGAGGAGCAGCGCCGCGAGCTCGGGCTCCAGCGCGCGGGCGCCCCCGGTCGGCGTCGTTCCGGGCGCGGTGGCCGGTCGGCACGCCGCGCCGGCGATGCGCGCGGTGAGCAGCCGCTGGCCTGAGCCGCTGCGCCCGTGCCGCGGCACCGGCCATGACCGCGCCCGCCTGGATTCCCGCCTACGTCGGGATGGGCAGCAACCTGCAGGATCCGCCGCGCCAGCTCGACCGGGCCGCTGCGGCGCTCGGGCGGCTGCCCGCCACCCGGCTGGTGGCCCTCTCGGGCCAGTACCTCAACCCGCCCTTCGGACCGGTCGCGCAGCCGGACTTCCTCAACGCCGTGGCCGGCCTGCTGACCCGGCTGCCGCCCGGCGAATTGCTGGCGGCGTTGAAGGACATCGAGCGCGTCCATGGCCGGGAACCGTCGTGCGTGCCGCGCTGGGGGCCGCGCGTCCTGGACCTCGACCTGCTGGTGTATGGCGGGCTGCGCCTCGCGCAGCCGGATCTCGTGCTGCCCCATCCGGGCATTGGCGAGCGAAATTTTGTATTGTTGCCACTGGCGGAGATTGCCCCGGGGCTGATCGTGCCGGGGCTGGGCCAGGTGAGCACACTGGCCGCGTGCGCGGATGGGACAGGCATGCAGCGGCTGGCCTGACTGCCGCGTGCGGCGCCTGCCGGCGGCACAGAATAACAAGAGCACAGCGTGGAACGCATGGCCGAGCGACGGCACATCGTCATCGAGGGACCCATCGGCGTCGGCAAGACCAGCCTGGCACGCCGGCTGGCCGCGAGCCTCGACGGCGAGCTGATGCTCGAGGAGGCACAGGCCAATCCCTTCCTGGAGCGCTTCTACCGCGATCCGCGCGCTGCCGCACTGCCAGCGCAGCTGTTCTTCCTGTTCCAGCGGGTACGGCAGATCGAGCAGTTGCACCAGCCGGGGCTGTTCAATGCGCTGCGCATCGCCGATTTCATGATCGAGAAGGACCGGCTCTTTGCCGGGATCAACCTCGACCAGCACGAGCTCCCGCTCTACGAGAGGGTCTGGGATTCACTGGACATCGAGCCGCCGGTGCCGGACCTGGTGGTCTACCTGCAGGCGCCGGTGGACACGCTGCTGTTCCGGATCGCCCGCCGCGGCATCAGCCACGAGCAGCAGATCAGCCGGCGCTATCTGGAACGGCTGACGGAGAGCTACGCCCGGTTCTTCCATGCCTACGATGCGGCCCCGCTCCTGATCGTGAATGTCGCGACCCTCGATCCGGTCCATAATGACGGGCACTTTGGCATCCTGCGCGAGGAGATCGCCAGGGTGCGCAGCGGCAGGCATTTCTTCAACCCGATGGCGGCGGCACTCGCCTGAAGCCGCAGCACCGGCCGGTGGAGGACGATCTTGGCCTACAAGCAGCTCCAGCAACGCGGGATGGCGCAGCCACCCGTCACGGTCTCCTCGCTGCGCAACATGCGGGCGGAGGCCGAGGCCATTGCCTGCCTGACCGCCTACGACGCGAGTTTTGCCGCCCTGGTCGATGAAGCCGGCGTCGACGTGGTGCTGGTGGGGGATTCCCTCGGCATGGTGATCCAGGGGCACGACACCACGGTCCCGGTCACCGTGGCCGACATCATCTATCACTGCCGCGCGGTGTCGCGCGGGCTCCAGCGCGCCTTCCTCATGGCGGACATGCCCTTCATGAGCTACACCACGCCCGTGCAGGCGCTGGACAATGCGGTGCGCATGATGCAGGAGGGCGGGGCGATGATGGTGAAGCTCGAGGGTGGCCTCAGCCAGCTGCGCATCGTCGAGCACCTGGCGCAGCACGACATCCCGGTCTGCGCCCACATCGGCCTCAAGCCGCAGTCCGTGCACAAGCTCGGTGGCTTCCGCGTGCAGGGCCGCCAACAGGCCGAGGCCACCCGCATGGTGGAGGAGGCGCGGGCGCTGGAGCAGGCCGGGGCCGACATCATCCTGCTCGAGTGCGTGCCGGGCGAACTCGGGCGGGCCGTCAGGGATGCCGTGGCCGTGCCGGTGATCGGCATCGGCGCAGGACCCGGCGTTGATGGCCAGATCCTCGTGCTCTACGACATGCTGGGCATCACCCAGGGCCGGCTGCCGCGTTTCGTGTGCGACTTCATGCCGGAGGCCGGCGCGGTGCCGGCCGCCTGCGCGGCCTATGTGCGCGCCGTGAAGGAGCGCCGCTACCCGGCTCCCGAGCACTGCTTTTCCTGAGCGGCTGACATGAAAATCCTGCGTACCAGCGCCGCGGCCCGGCGTGCCGTGCGTGCCTGGCGGGCGGCGGGCGGGACCGTGGCCCTGGTGCCCACCATGGGCAACCTGCATGCCGGGCACGCGAGCCTGGTCGACATCGCCAGGCGGCACGCGGACCGGGTCGTGGCCAGCATCTTCGTCAACCCGACGCAATTCGGTCCCGGCGAGGACTATGCGCGCTATCCGCGCACGCTGCGGGCCGACACCGCACGCCTGCGCGCCGCAGGCGCCGATGCGGTCTTCGTGCCGACGGTGGCCGTGATGTATCCCGGCGGCGGAGGGCCCTCCACCACGGTGTCCGTGCCGGGCCTGTCCACCGACCTCTGCGGGGCGCATCGCCCGGGCCACTTCGATGGCGTCGCCTCGGTCGTGCTGCGGCTGTTCAACATCCTCACGCCCGAGGTGGCCGTGTTTGGCGAGAAGGATTACCAGCAGCTGGTGCTGTTGCGGCGCATGGCCCGTGACCTGCACCTGGAAACCCGCATCATCGGTGGTCCGACAGTGCGCGAGGCCGACGGGCTGGCCATGAGCTCGCGCAACCAGTACCTGGATGCCGCCGGGCGGCGGCTGGCCCCCGCCCTGCACGCGGCGCTGCGCGAGTGCCGCCTGCAGCTGCTCGCCGGCAAGCGCGACTGGGCTGCGCTCGAGCGTCGTGCCTGCCGGCGCATCGAGGCCGCAGGCCTGCACCCGGAGTACGTCGCGATCCGCGAGGCGCGGGACCTGGCGCCGCCCGGGGCCGGCTGCACGAGCCTGCGGGTGCTGGCTGCGGCCCGGCTCGGTGGCACGCGCCTGATCGACAACCTGGCGGTGCGCCTGCGCTGAGCCGGGCGCGCCTCAGGCGCGGCCGTGGCGGCGCAGCGCCCAGAGCACGTGCTCGCGCACCAGCGCGGAGGGATCCCCGCGACGCGCCTCGAGCGCCGCGATGACCCCGGGTGAGGAGGGCGCATTGCCGAGCGCCACGGCGAGGTTGCGCAGCCAGCCGCCGTATCCCGCGCGGCGGATCGGGCTGCCGGCCGTGCACTCGAGCCAGGTGGCCTCATCCCAGCCGAACAGATCCACCAGCGATTGCCGGTCCATGCCCTGGCGCGGGGCGAAGTCCGCCTCCGCCGAGAACTGCGCGAACTTGTTCCAGGGGCAGGCGAGCTGGCAGTCGTCGCAGCCGAAGACGCGGTTGCCGAGCGCGGGGCGCAGTGCCTCGGGGATCGGGCCCTTGTTCTCGATGGTCAGGTAGGAGATGCAGCGCCCCGCGTCGAGCACGTAGGGGGCGATGATGGCGCCCGTGGGGCAGGCGCTGATGCAGGCGCTGCAGCTGCCGCAGTGGTTGCCGGCCGGCGCATCGACCGGCAGCGGCAGGTCGGTGAGGATCTCGCCCAGCAGGAACCAGGAACCGGCCGTGGTGTTGACCAGGTTGGTGTGCTTGCCGATCCAGCCGAGCCCGGCCTGTTCCGCCAGCGGCTTTTCCATCACCGGCCCGCTGTCGACGAAGACGCGGTAGCCGAACGGCCCGATGGCCTCGCTCACGCGGGTGGCGAGCTTCTGCAGCCGCGGGCGCAGGATGCGGTGGTAATCGCGCCCGAGTGCATAGCGCGCCACCCAGGCCCGGTCGGGTTGCGCGGCGATGTGCTGCGCCGGCCAGGCGTCCGCGCGCGAGTAGTCCATCCGTGCCGAGATGACCCGCAGCGTGCCGGGTACGACGGCGGCGGGGTTGGTGATGAGCGACGCGCGTTCACGCAGCCAGTGCATGTCGGCATGCAGGCCGCGCGCCAGCCACTCGCGCAGGCGTGCGCCGGCCTGGCCCAGCGCGGGCGTGGCGATGCCGACCTGCTGGAAGCCGAGGTCAGCGGCCCAGGCGCGGATGCGCGCGGCGAGTTCGCGTAGTTCCTCGGTCGGCAATGCCATGGGACGGTCCGGTTGCGGACCCTCCAGTATAATCGCCGCCATGTCGCGGCCCTCGAGCTTCCTGTACACGCCCGCGGCGGTGCGCGAGATCGACCGCATCGCCATCGAGGAAGTGGGCATCCCGGGTTTCGAGCTGATGAGCCGGGCGGGCCGGCTGGTCTGGGACACGGCGCGCGCGCGTCATCCGGCCGCGCGGCACTGGCTGGTGCTCTGTGGCGCGGGCAACAACGCGGGCGATGGCTACATCGTCGCGGCGCTGGCCCGGGCGGCCGGCGTCGATGTCACGGTCGCCGCGCTGGCCGACCCGCATGGCCTGCGCGGGGACGCCGCGCGTGCCTGGGAGCAGTACCAGCGCTCCGGTGGCGCGGTGCTGCCCTTCAGCGCCGGCCTGTGTGCGGCGGCGGACCTGATCATCGATGCCTTGCTCGGCACGGGCGCCGCCCGTCCGCTCGAAGGCGCCTGGCTGCATGCCGTGCAGGCCGTCAACGAATCAGGAGTGCCCGTGGTGGCGGTCGACCTGCCGAGCGGGCTGGACGGGACTACCGGGCAGCCGCTCGGCGTGGCGGTGCGGGCCGGGGCCACGGTCACGTTCATCGGCCGCAAGCTGGGGCTGTACCTCGGTGCCGGGCCGGAGCACGCCGGCGACATCGTGTTCGGGGACCTGGGCGTGCCCGCCGGGCGGGTGGCGCACGTGACGCCGCAGTTGCGCCTGTTCGACGCCGACGACCAGCGGCGCTGGCTGCCGCGCCGTTCGCGCACCGCGCACAAGGGGGATTTCGGCCACGTGCTGGTGGTCGGGGGCAACAGTGGCATGGGCGGTGCGGCGCGCCTCGCCGGCGAGGCGGCGGTGCGGGCCGGCGCCGGGCTGGTCAGCGTGGTCACGCGGCCGGAAAACGTGCCGGCCATCCTCGCCGGACGGCCCGAACTCATGTGCCGCGGGGTGAGCGATCCCGCGGAACTCGATGTCCTGTTCGAGCGTGCCACGCTCATCGCGGTGGGGCCAGGCCTCGGCCATGATGCCTGGGCGAGGCAGCTGTGGGCCCGCGTGCTCGACCAGCACCAGCCGCTGGTGGTCGATGCCGATGCGCTCAACCTGCTGGCCGGCCAGCCGCGGCAACGCGAGGACTGGGTGCTGACCCCGCACCCCGGCGAGGCGGCGCGCCTGCTCGGCACGACCACGGCGGCCGTCCAGCAGGACCGCGTGCGTGCGGCCGCAGAACTGGGCGCGCGCTTTGGCGGCATCATCCTGCTGAAGGGCCGCGGCAGTCTCATCGGCCGCGCGGGGGACCTTCCCTACCTGATCGATGCCGGCAATCCGGGCATGGCATCGGGCGGGATGGGCGACGTCCTCACGGGGCTGGTCGCCGGCATCGCCGCCCAGCACCGCCCTGCGGACCTGCCGGGGGCTGCCGCCTGTGCAGCTTTCGTCCACGCCAGCGCTGCCGACGAGGCCGCGCGAGCGGGCGAGCGTGGCCTCGTGGCCGGCGATCTCTTCGGGCCCCTGCGCCGATGGCTCAATCCGGCGAACTGATCCTGCCCGACGTGGCTGCGACCGAGCGCTTCGGTCGCCAGTGCGCGGCCGCACTCCTGGCCGCGCGGCCCGCACGCCTGGTCGTTTACCTCGAAGGGGATCTCGGTGCCGGCAAGACCAGCCTGGTGCGTGGCTTGCTGGCTGGCCTGGGCTACACCGGGCGGGTGCCGAGCCCGACCTACACGCTGGTCGAGCCCTATGCGGTGGCGGGCTATCGGGTCCAGCACGTCGACCTGTATCGCCTGCGTGATCCACGCGAGGTCGAGGACCTCGGCCTGCTCGAGCAGCTGGGTGACGGGACGATCGGCCTCATCGAGTGGCCCGGCCAGGGTGAGGGCCAGCTGCCGGGAGCCGACCTGCACCTGCGCCTGGAAATGGCCGGGGGAGGCCGGCGCCTGGCGTGGGCGGCAGCCAGTCCGGCGGGGGAGGCACTGGGCCGCCAGCTGGCGCGCACCGTGCCCGGGGATCCTGCGCTTTCACCGGTGCCCGGCAGCGCGTGAGCCTGCAAGGCATGTTTAGTGGATATCTGCCTAATTAGATAAGGGAAAGTGCTGTCAAATCCACTGGCCCCGGGTATACTGCCACCCACTGGCAGGAGGGGGTGGCAGCGTGCGCAATGCCTGGTATCGGTTGGCCGTGTTCGCCGCGATGGCGCTCGCCTTCGCGCCGGCCTGGGCCGGGCCGGCCACGGTCGATGCCATGGCGCTCACGGGCAGCGGGCCACAGGCGGCGCTGGCCCTTGACCTGAGCGAACCCAGCCAGTACCGGCTCTTCACCCTGTCGAATCCCGAACGGATCGTCATCGACATCCTCGCCGCCCGCCTGACCCGGCAGGCGCTGCCATTGCCCGCCGGTGCCGGTGCCGTGCGCCAGGTGCGTGCCGCCAATCGTCCCGATGGTTCGCTGCGCATCGTGCTGGACACCGCGGAAGCGGTCGAGGCGCGCGGCGCCATGCAGCGTGCCCCGCGCGGGAAGGGCAGCCGCCTGCTCATCGACCTGACGGTGCGGGCAGGCACTGTGGCGCCCGCCGTGGCGCGTGTCGATCCGGATCCCGTTGCGCCGGCCGGCACCGATGCCGCGCAGACAGGGCCCGCCGCAGCTGCAAGCGCCAGCCCCGCTCCTGCGCTGCCGGCACCGGCACCGGTGGTCGAAGAGCCCCGCCCCCCGGTGGCCGGGTCGGCGCCGCGTACGCCTGCTGCACGACCCGACCGGCCGGCGAAGGGCCGGGACATCGTCGTGGCGGTGGATGCCGGGCACGGTGGCAAGGATTCCGGTGCGCATGGCCCGCACGGCGTGCTCGAGAAGGACGTGACGCTGCGCCTCGCGCGCCAGCTCGCCGAGGTGATCAATGCGGAGCCCGGCATGCGCGCGGTGCTCACCCGTGACCGCGACGAGTTCATCCCCCTGCGCGGGCGCATGGAGCGGGCGCGCGCCGTGTCGGCGGACCTGTTCATCTCGGTGCATGCCGATGCCGTCTACAACCGGGAGGTGCAGGGCGGCTCGGTGTACGTGCTCAATGAGAAGGGTGCCACCGACGAGGCGGCCCGCCGCCTGGCCGCGCGCGAGAATGCCGCGGACCTGATCGGCGGCGTGTCGCTGCGCACGAAGGACCCGGTGCTGGCCTCGGTGCTGATGGATCTCTCGCAGAATGCGGCGCTCAGTTCCAGCATCGAGGTTGCCGACGAGATCCTGCGCCAGATGGCGCGCGTCGGCACCGTGCGCAAGCCGCAGGTCATGCAGGCGCCGTTCATGGTCCTGAAGTCGCCTGACGTGCCCTCGGTGCTCATCGAGACCGCCTACATCTCCAACCCCGAGGAAGAGCGGCGCCTCGACAGCAACGAGTACCGCGGGCGGCTCGCCACCGCGATCTTCACCGGCGTGCGCGAGTACTTCTACCGCAATCCGCCGCGCGGCTCGCTGGTCGCCGACCTGGGGCGGCAGCAGCCCGCCGAGTCCGTGGAGCACGTGATCCGCCGCGGCGAGACCCTCGGTGACCTGGCTTCGCGCTACAACGTCAGCATCCGGCGCATCCGTGACGCCAACCGGCTGCACTCCGACCGGCTGGCGCCCGGCCAGGTGCTGCGCATCCCCGCCCCGCAGGAGACCTGATCCGCCGGGGGGGGGCGGCAGCGCCGCCCATGACAGCGGCGTGGCCGTCTGGAACAATCGGCGCATGCCGATCCGTGAACTGCCCGCGCATCTCGTCAACCAGATCGCCGCGGGTGAGGTCGTGGAGCGGCCGGCCGCGGTCGCCAAGGAACTGCTGGAGAACAGCCTCGATGCGGGCGCGGCCCGCATCGAGATCGACGTCGAGGAGGGGGGCATCCGCCTGGTGCGGGTGCGCGACGACGGCCTCGGCATTCCCCGGTCCGAACTCGCGCTGGCGCTCGGCCGCCATGCGACCAGCAAGATCGAGAGCCTCGACGACCTTTCGCGGATCGCCTCCCTGGGCTTTCGCGGCGAGGCGCTGCCGAGCATCGCCTCGGTGTCACGCCTGCGGCTGACTTCCCGCGCGCGCGAGGCACAGCAGGCGGCCACGCTGACCTGCGAAGGCGGGTGCATCGCCGGCCCGGTCCCGGCGGCGCATCCGCCCGGCACCCTCGTCGAGGTGCACGACCTGTTCTTCAACACGCCTGCGCGGCGCCGGTTCCTCCGCTCGGCGCGCACCGAGTTCCAGCACCTGCGGGCGGTGGCCGAGCGCATGGCGCTCGGCCGCTTCGCCACCTCGTTCAGGCTCACGCACGACCGCCGGGAGGTGTTCGACCTGCCGGCCGCGACGGACCGCGCCCTGCAGGAGCGGCGCATCGCCTTGCTCGCCGGCGAGGAGTTCGTGGCCAGCCTGCGGCACATCGAGCGTGAGGCGGGCGGGTTGCGTCTGACGGGCTGGATTTCGCACCCGACCTTCGCGCGCAGCCAGCCGGACCTGCAGCATTTCTACGTCAATGGCCGCGCGGTGCGCGACAAGCTGGTGGCGAGTGCGGTGCGCCTGGCCTACCAGGATGTCCTCTACCACGGGCGGTTTCCCGGTTTCGTCCTGTTCCTCGAGATGGACCCTGGCCTGGTGGACGTCAATGCCCATCCCGCCAAGACCGAGGTGCGCTTCCGGGAGCCGGGCGCGATGCACGATTTCATCCGCCGTGCGGTGGAGTCGGCCCTGGCCGCCACGAGCCCCGGCCGTGCGGCTGCCCGCGTGCCGGCGGCAGCGCCAGCTTCCCCGCTGCCGGGCCCGGCGGTGGCCGGGTTGTTTGCCGCCCCGGCCGGGGTGCTGCGCGAGTCGATGTCCGCCTATGCCAGCCTGGCCGCCGGGCCGCCCGCGTCGGAGGCGTTGGCGGCCGTGCCGGCGGGCGAGCCCCCGCCGCTCGGCCATGCGCTGGCACAACTCGGTGGCGTCTACGTCCTCGCGCAGACCAGCCGGGGGCTGGCCATCGTCGACATGCACGCGGCGCATGAGCGCGTGACCTTCGAGCGGCTGAAGGCGCAGGCGGCCGGTGCCGGCGTGCCGAGCCAGCCCCTGCTGGTGCCTCACAGCCTGGCGGTGAGCGCGGCCGAGGCCGCATGGATCGAGGAGCAGGGCAGTGCGCTGCTGCGCTACGGTTTCCAGATCGAGCGCGCCGGGCCCCTGGCGGTGGTGGTGCGCGCGCTCCCGGCGGCGCTGGCCGGTGCCGGCGTGGACGGCCTGGTGCGTGACCTGCTGGCCGACCTCTGCCGTGACGGCCACAGCAGCCGGCTCGCGCAGCGCATGGACGAGGCGCTGGCCACCGCGGCCTGCCACGCCTCGGTGCGGGCCAGCCGCCAGCTGTCGCTGGCTGAAATGGATGCGCTGCTGCGAGCGATGGAGGCCACCGATCGCGCCGACCAGTGCAGCCACGGCCGCCCGACCTGGGTGGAGTTGTCGATGGCCGAGCTCGACCGGCTGTTCCTGCGCGGGCGCTGAGGCGCCCGCGGGGGAGTTGCACGCCATGTCCGGGGACGCCGTCGTCTGCATCATGGGACCGACCGGGACCGGCAAGACCGCGCTGGCACTGGAGGCGGCCGCGCGTTTCGACGTCGAGATCGTCAGCGTGGATTCCGCCATGGTGTACCGCCACATGGACATCGGTACCGCCAAGCCGGAGCCGGCGGTACGCCGCGCCGTCGCGCATCACCTGATCGACATCCGCGAACCCTGGGAGAGCTACTCGGCGGGGGAGTTTCGCAGCGACGCCCTGCGTCTCATCGGTGCGATCAGGGCCCGTGGCCGCGTGCCGCTGCTGGTGGGGGGCACGCTGCTGTACTTCCGCGCGCTCGGGCAGGGCCTCGCCGCGCTGCCCGGCGCCGATGCGCGCGTGCGCGCGCAGCTCGAAGCGGATGCCGCCCGCGTCGGCTGGCCGGCCCTGCACGCGCGGCTCGCGCGCGTCGATCCAGCGGCGGCGGCGCGCATCAGGCCAGGTGACCGCCAGCGCATCCAGCGGGCGCTCGAGGTGTTCACGCTGACCGGGCAGCCGCTGTCGGCGCTGCAGGGGCAACCAGGCGGGGCAGCGTTGGCGCTGTGCCGCCTGGCGCTGGTGCCTGCCGATCGCGCCAGGCTGTACCGGCAGCTCGACGAGCGGCTGCGGGCCATGGTGGACGCAGGGCTGGTGGCCGAGGTGCGCAGGCTGCTGTCCTTCCCCCTTATGTCAGCAGCCAGCCCGGCCCTGCGCGCGGTGGGCTACCGCCAGATCCGGGCGCACCTCGCGGGCGAGGTGTCCCTCGAAGAGGCCCTGCGCCAGGCCATGGTGGCCACGCACCGGCTGGCCAAGCGCCAGCTCACCTGGCTGCGCGCGGAGGTGCCCGACCTCAGCCTCGACCCGCAGGCAGCAGATTGTCCTGCAAGGGCCATGGCCGTCCTCGAGGCCTGGGGGTGTCGCGCTCGGGCGGGCGATGCAATATGATACTTTCGCTGACAGAACACCGGGAATTCGGGACATGAGCAGACTCTCTCTACCTTCCAAGAATGCGCCCGCGGAGAAATCCGAAAAACCAGAGCAACACCGGGACCGGGAGGCCAGGATGACCAGGGGACAGATGCTGCAGGACCCGTTCCTCAACGCCTTGCGCAAGGAGAAGATCCCGGTGTCGATCTACCTCGTCAACGGCATCAAGCTGCAGGGCACGATCGAATCCTTCGACCAGTTCGTCGTGCTGCTCAAGAACAGCGTGAGCCAGATGGTCTACAAGCACGCCATCTCGACCGTGGTGCCGGCACGCAATGTGCGCATCGGCGGTGATGGTGATGAGGAAGAGGCCGCTGACTGACGGTCGCGTCCGCTCCGGCGGCGGGCGGCTGCCGGTGCCTGCGCCAGGCCCGGGGGGGCGCTGATTGTTCGAGCGCCCGGAGCGTGGCGAACGCGCGGTGCTGGTGCACGTCGGTCCCGGGCGTGCGCCGTTGCCCGAGGAGAAGCAGGAGTTCATCGCGCTGGCGCGGGCGGCTGATGCCGAGGTGGCGGCCACGCTTGATGCGCCGCTGCGCACGCTCAACCCGCGGCTGCTCATCGGTACCGGCAAGCTGGGGGAACTCAGGCAGCTCGCCGCGGAGGCACGCGCCGCCGTCGTCCTGGTGGATCATTATCTGTCGCCGGCCCAGGAGCGCAACCTCGAAAAGGAGCTCGGCTGCCGGGTCGTGGACCGCTCCAGCCTGATCCTCGACATCTTCGCGCAACGCGCGCGCAGCCACGAAGGCAAGCTCCAGGTCGAGCTCGCGCAGCTCAGGCACCTCTCCACCCGGCTGGTGCGCGGCTGGTCGCACCTGGAGCGGCAGAAGGGTGGCATCGGCCTGCGCGGGCCGGGCGAGACCCAGCTCGAGACCGACCGCCGCCTGGTGGCGCGGCGCATCCGCCAGTTGCAGGAGCGGCTGCGCAGCGTGGCCCGGCACCGCGACCTCTCGCGCCACCAGCGCCGGCGCCAGGAGGTGCCGGTGGTCTCGCTGGTGGGCTATACGAACGCCGGCAAGTCGACCCTCTTCAACCGCCTCGCCGGTGCGGATGCCTTCGTGGCCGACCAGCTGTTCGCGACGCTGGATCCGACGCTGCGGGCGGTGCCACTCCCCGACGGGGGCCGCATGGTGCTGGCCGATACCGTGGGCTTCATCCGCGACCTGCCGCACGAACTGGTGGCCGCCTTCGAGTCCACGCTGGAGGAGACCCGGGACGCCCGGCTGCTGCTGCACGTGGTGGATGCGGCCGACCCCGCGCACGGCGAGCGCATCGAGCAGGTGCAGGAGGTGCTCCGGGCCATTGGCGCGGGGCAGCTGCCCGTGATCCAGGTCTTCAACAAGGCTGATATACTGGGCCGGGAGCCGAGGGTGGACAAGTCCGCGACCGGCATGCCGGCGCGCGTCTGGCTGTCGGCGGCCACCGGCTCGGGTGTTGATCTCCTCCTGGATGCCATCGCCGAGTACCTGCACCGCGACGTCGTGCGCGGGACGGTCCGGTTGGCCACCTCCCAGGCGCGGCTGCGCGCACGCCTGTACGAACGTTCCGGCGTGCGTGGCGAACGGCCGCTGGACGATGGCGGCTGGGAGATGGACGTCGAGATGGGCCGGGCGGACTTCCTCGAGTTGCAGAAGTCCGAGGGACTGCATCTGCTGTCCACTGCGGGGGCGGCAGCGCCGGCAATGCTGCAGTGATGGGCGTTTGGTGGAATTCCTGGGGTACTGACTAGCCATGGCATGGAACGAATCCGGAAACGGTCGCAACCCGTGGGGCCGTGGTGGCGGCAACCGGCAGGGTCCCCCTGATCTGGACCGCATCGTCCGGGACTGGCAGAAGAAGCTGGGCGGCCTGTTTCGCGGCGGCGGCCCGCGGCCCGATCCCGGTGCTCCCGGGGGCGGCGGCGGCCCGGGCCGTGCCGGGCTGGTGGCCCTCGGCGGCCTGCTGCTGGCCGGCTGGCTGCTGACCGGGCTCTACCGCGTGGATGCCGCCGAGCAGGGCGTGGTCCTGCGCTTTGGCCGGTATGTCGCCACGACGCTGCCCGGCCTGCGCTGGCACCTGCCATGGCCGGCCGAGCACGTCGAGCTCGTGAACGTCACCGAGATCAGTCCGTTCAACAAGCAGACCCGCATGCTCACGGCGGACGAGAACATCGTCGACGTGGACCTCGTCGTGCAGTACCAGAAGGCCGACCCGGTGAAGTATCTCTTCAACGTGCGCGATCCCTCCGGGACCGTCTCCGACGTGAGCGAGAGCGCGATCCGCGAGGTCATCGGCAAGAGCACCATGGACTTCGCGCTGGGCGAAGGCCGCACCGAGATCGCGCTGCGCACGCAGCACCTGATCCAGGAGGCGCTCGACGAGTACGGCACCGGCATCCGGGTGACCAAGGTCAACCTGCAGGATGTGAACTTCCCGGAGCAGGTCGACGCCGCGGTCCAGGATGCCATCAAGGCGCGCGAGGACCGCGAGCGCCTGTCCTTCGAGGCGCAGGCCTACGCGAACGACGTGTTGCCCAGGGCGCGCGGCGAGGCGGCACGTCGCACGGCGGACGCCGAGGCGTACAAGGAACGCGTCATCGCCGACGCCCAGGGCGAGGCGGCGCGCTTCACCGCCCTGCTCAAGGAGTACGAGGCCGCACCGGCCATCACCCGTGAGCGCCTGTACATCGAGGCGGTCGAGGCCGTGCTGTCGAAGTCCAGCAAGGTGATCGTGGACACGGCCGGCAGCGGCAACCTGCTCTACCTGCCGGTCGACAAGCTGCTCGAGAACCGCACCCCGACACCGGCGGCCAGCGGCGTGGGCAGCGCCCGCACCACCACGCCGGTGTCACCCACCGAGCCGGCGACAGACGCTGCTGCGGCCCCGGGGACCCGTTCCCGCGAGGACCTGCGCACCAGGGGGCCACGCTGATGAAGAAATTCGCCCCCTGGATGCTGGTGGCGGCGGTCGTGCTGGTCATCCTCGGCACGATGTCCTTCTTCACGGTGGACGAGCGCGACCTCGCCGTGAAGTTCCGCTTTGGCGAGATCGTCGAGAGCGATTTCAGGCCCGGACTCCACATGATGATCCCGTTCGTCAACAACGTGGAGAAGTACCCGCGCCAGATCCTGACGATCAACAACCCGCAGGAACAGTTCCTGACCAAGGAGAAGAAGAACCTGCTGGTGGACTTCTTCGTCAAGTGGCGCATCACCGATGTCAGCGAGTACTACCGCGCCAGCGGCGGCAGCGAGCCGCTGGCCTCGCAGCGCCTGATCGAGATCCTCAAGGACGGCATCCGCGCGGAATTCGCCAAGCGCACGGTGCCACAGGTGGTGGCCGCCGAGCGCCGCGAGCTGCTGGATGCGATGCTCTCCGGTGCGCGGGGGAACGCCACCTCGCTCGGCATCGAGATCGTCGACGTGCGCGTCAAGCGCATCGAGTTCTCCGACGAGGTCAGCGAATCGGTGTTCAACCGCATGCGGCAGGAGCGGGCCCGGACGGCTGCCGAGCTGCGCGCACAGGGCGCCGAGTCGGCGGAGCAGATCCGGGCGGATGCCGACCGCCAGCGCACGGTGATCATCGCCACCGCGTACCGCGATGCCGAGATCCAGCGCGGTGAGGGTGACGCGGCGGCGACGAAGATCTATGCCGATGCCTACCGGAAGAACCCGGAGTTCTTCGCCTTCTACCGCAGCCTGTCGGCGTACCAGCATTCCCTGGGGCAGCCCAACGACCTGATGCTCCTCGACACCAAGGGCCAGTTCTTCCGGTTCCTGAACAAGTCGGACGGCGGGCACTGAGGCTGGCGGCAGCGCCGGCACGAGTCGCCATGGGGTCATGGACTGGGCTGATCTTTTCGCGGCGCTGGCGCTCTACCTGGTGATCGAGGGACTGCTGCCCTTCATCAGCCCGGCGGGCTGGCGGCGCAGCCTCGCCATGCTGGCGCGGCTCAGCGACGCGCAGCTGCGGGTGTTCGGGCTGGGCGTGGTGGCCTCGGGGCTGGTCCTGCTGGTGCTGGTCCGGGGCATGGCCTGAGGCAGATGCGGGGGGCGGGACAGGTGACCGATACGCGATCCAGGGCGGCGGAGAGGGCGGGGCGCAGTGTCATCGTCGTCGGCATCCAGTGGGGTGACGAGGGCAAGGGCAAGATCGTCGACCTGCTGACCGGGCGCGTCGGTGCCGTGGTGCGTTTCCAGGGCGGGCACAACGCCGGGCACACGCTGATCATCGGCGGCGAGAAAACCGTGCTGCATCTGATCCCCTCGGGCATCCTGCGCCCCGGGGTGGCCTGCGTGATCGGCAACGGCGTGGTGCTGCACCTGCCGTCGCTGCTGCAGGAGATCGACCGGCTGGAGGCCCGCGGTGTGGAGGTCAGCGGGCGCCTGCGCATCAGTGCGGCCTGCCCGCTGATCCTGCCGACCCACATCGCGCTCGACCGCGCACGCGAGAGTGCCGGGGGCGGGCGGGCGATCGGCACCACCGGGCGTGGCATCGGACCCGCCTACGAGGACAAGGCGGCACGGCGCTCGCTGCGCGTCTCCGACCTCTTCAATCCCGGGCGCCTGGCCGAGCGGCTCGAAGCCGCGGCGGCGCTGCACAACTTCGTGCTCGAGCACTACCACCACGTGGCACCGGTCGATGCCGGGGCCATGCTGGAGGAGTTGCTCCGGCTTGGCGAGCGGGTCAGGCCGCTGGCGGGCGACGCAGCGCTCTACCTGGACCAGCAGCGCCGGGCCGGCACCAACCTGCTCTTCGAGGGCGCACAGGGTACGCTGCTCGACGTCGACCACGGCACCTATCCCTACGTCACCTCCTCGAACACCACCGCGGGTTTTGCCGCCACCGGCAGCGGGCTGGGTGTCGGCGCCTTCGACTACGTGCTCGGCATCGTCAAGGCCTACACCACGCGGGTGGGTGCGGGTCCGTTCCCGACCGAGCTCTTCGACGACATGGGCCGGCATCTGGCCAGGGTCGGCGCCGAGTTCGGCTCGACCACCGGCCGGCCGCGGCGCTGCGGCTGGTTCGATGCCGTGGCCGCGAAGCGCGCGGTCCTGCACAACGGGGTGACAGGACTGTGCGTCACCAAGCTCGACGTGCTGGATGGCCTCGAGCGGCTGAAGATCTGCGTGGGCTATCGGCTGGGCGGCGGGGTGGTCGACACCACGCCGGTGCTGGTCGACCAGTACGCCGACTGCGAGCCGGTGTACGAGGAACTGCCGGGCTGGCGCTCATCCACCGTGGGGATCACCACGCTCGATGCCCTGCCGGCCAATGCGCGCCGCTACCTCGCCCGCATCGAGGAGATCCTCGGCGTGCCGGTCGACATGATTTCCACCGGTCCCGACCGCGACCAGAACATCGTCGTGCGCCACCCCTTCGACTAGGATCCGGCGCGCAGCGGCACGGTGCGGTGCACCCAGTTGGTCGGGTCGGCGCGCCGCAACGGGGAGGGAATCACCAGCACGTGGCGGAGGCTTTCCACCGCGTAGCGTTCGCTGTCGATCTCCCAGCCACGCCCGGCCCACTGGCGCACCAGGCGGCGGAACGCCACTTCCATGCTGTCGGCCTTCGTCAGGAATTCCTCCGGCAGGGCGGGCGGCGTGAGCCTCGGCCGCACTTTTTCCACGATGCGCAGGTCCTCGGCGATGGCCTCCTCGAGGCCCTGGATGCGCTCGGCATCGTGTTCCTCGCCGAGCAGGTAGTTGCGTGCCTGCCAGCCGAAGGCGCGCGTGTGGAACTCGTCGATGGGCGTGCGCGCGGTGAAGTTGATCTGGCTCATGCCTTCGCTGAAGGTCGGCTGGATGCGGTGGCAGATGCCGACGATGCTGAACTCCAGCGACACCCTGGTGCGCGTGCGGTTTGCCGGCAGCAGCTTTGCCAGGTCACCGGATTTGGCGCTGGCGTCCGGCGCGTGCTTCTCGCGGCGGACGCGGGCACCATGCGGGAGCAGTTCGATGTCCGCGGCGGCGGACTTCGGGTCCACGCGCCCGCCGAAGCGCCGGTGGACAAAGCTGGTGTGGATGGTGTCGAGCGAATTCTCCTCCATGCGCACCCAGTTGGCGGCCGCCTCGAAGCGGTAGGGGACGAGGCGCCAGTGCGCGGCATCGTCATACTCGGGGAACAGGTCGGGGATCGGTGCGCGTTCCGCGGGCGGCAGGTCGCCGAGGAAGACCCAGATCCAGCCGTATTTCTCCGCGGTCGGGTAGGCATCCAGGCGTGCGCGCCGCGGCGGCTTCACCTCCGCCCCCAGGGCCGGAATGAGCACGCACTGGCCGTTGGCGTCGAACTGCCAGCCGTGGTAGGGACAGGCCAGGCAACCGGCCGCCAGCCTGCCGTCGGACAGCGCACCGCCGCGATGGCAGCAGACATCGGGCAGGCAGGTGATGCCGTCGCCCGAGCGGAACAGCACGAAGTCCATGCCGAGCATCCTCACGCCGAGCGGGCGGTCGGCCTGCAGTTCGGCCGCAGTGGCAGCCACGTACCAGTTGTTGATCAGCATGGGGCTTCCGCCTTTGTGGTCCTAAGGTCATACTAATATAACAATCAGGCGGATCCATCATCATTGCCAACCGGAAGGACATCCCCACCGTGGCCACAGCCGTTGAACTCCTGCGCCGGGAACGCCAGCGCAAAATGCAGGTACGCGAATCCTTCAATGCCGGGCTGGCCCATTTCCGCGGGCAGGGCGGGGAGCCCGGGCCGTTTTACCTCGCCTGCGCCGATTACCTGGTGCATGGCCAGCAACGGCTCATCGACCAGGACCGCCGGCTGGTGGACATCCTCGCGCCGCGGGTGCCTGCGGCCCAGGCGGAGGATCACCGCGCCATGCAGGCGTTGCGCGAGCGCCTCGACATCGGGGCGAAGTCACTCGGGGAATTCCAGCAGGCGACCGGGCGCTACCGCCAGGCGGGCCAGTCCGGACGCGCCGACTTCGAGGCGGCCGCGATACGCTTCATCGACGTGCTGGTCAATGTGCTCGGTGCACGCAGCCACTCGCTGCGGCACCTGACATCGACGCTCCTGACCGATGCGGACTGGCAGCGCATCGTCGCCACGACCGAGGAATTCATCGACGCAGAGGCCGCCGCGTTCGCGGCGATCGGCCGGCTGGCGCCTCCCGGGCTCGCGCCCGAGCAGATGGCGGCGGGTGTCGCGCAACCGCGCCAGGGCTCCTGAACGGCCTCTGGAGCACCTTCACCCGCCGGTGCGGATGAGCGGCTGAATTCGGGGGGTGGTGCCAGGAGAGGACTCGAAAGTACCGCTGAAACATCGAAAAATACGCTGTAAGCGCTTATCGCGGTATCGAGCGTGCCCCTTATCTTGCCCCCATAAACAGGCCGCTTGCCTTTGGCTTGTTCAGGCCGCCCCCCCCTTCTTTTAGGGAAAAAAACCTGTGTCGGAGAGGGGGCGCGATTTCCGGAGGACGTCGCCTTTTCCACCGACGACTACCCCCCCCTGGGTGCACAGCCGGTCACGGTGCCGGCTCCAGGAACAGGGCGACCAGTAGCCCCAAGCAGCCGGGCGTCAGCAGCTCGGCATCTTGGTAATCCTCCGGGGCGAGGCGGTCCAGCACCT
>JADYZO010000028.1 GCA_020853135.1 Gammaproteobacteria bacterium | reverse complement strand
GCGCGGCGCATCCGCACGCTGCTGCGCATGGCGGCCGGCGAACCCTGCCTGGTGATCGACCGGCGCAGCTGGTCCGCCGGCCAGCCGGTCAGTATCGCGCGGCTCTACCACCCCGGCTCGCGCTACGAGCTGACCGCCGGCGCCGGGCCGGGCGGGCAGCCGGCGGCCGGCGATCCCTTTTTTCCCGGGAGAACCCCCTGATGACCCGACACCGTGACGGCGTGATCCGCGCTCCGCGCGGCAGCGCGCTCTCCGCGCGCAGCTGGCTCACCGAGGCGCCGCTGCGCATGCTGATGAACAACCTCGACCCCGAGGTCGCCGAGCACCCGGAGGAGCTGGTCGTGTACGGCGGCATCGGCCGCGCCGCGCGCGACTGGGCCTGCTTCGATGCCATCGTCGCCACACTGCGCCGGCTGGGTGCGGAGGAGACGCTGCTCATCCAGTCGGGCAAGCCAGTGGGGGTGTTTCGCACCCACCGCGACGCCCCGCGGGTGCTGCTCGCCAACTCCAACCTGGTGCCGCACTGGGCCACCTGGGAGCAGTTCAACGAGCTCGACCGCAAGGGCCTGATGATGTTCGGGCAGATGACCGCCGGCTCCTGGATCTACATCGGCAGCCAGGGCATCGTGCAGGGCACCTACGAGACCTTCGCCGAGATGGTGCGCCAGCACTTCGGCGGCGAGGCCGCCGGCCGCTGGGTGCTGACCGCGGGGCTGGGTGGCATGGGCGGGGCGCAGCCGCTCGCCGCCACGATGGCGGGGCTGTCGATGCTCGCCATCGAGTGCCAGGAGGACCGCATCGCGAAGCGGCTGGCGACGGGCTACCTCGACCGGCGCGCAGCCAGCCTGGATGAGGCGCTGGAACTGATCGGGGCGGCCACCGGCAGCGGCCAGGCGCTCTCGGTGGGCCTGCTCGGCAATGCCGCGGAGATCCTGCCCGAGCTGCTGCGCCGGGGGGTGCGCCCCGATGCCGTCACCGACCAGACCTCGGCGCATGATCCGGTGCACGGCTACCTGCCCGCGGGCTGGAGCGTGGAGCGCTGGCGCAGGGCGCAGGCGCAGGACCCGCAGGGCGTGGCCGCTGCCGCGCGCGCCTCGATGGCCACCCATGTGCGCGCCATGCTCGGTTTCCAGGCGCAGGGCGCGGCGGTCTTCGACTATGGCAACAACATCCGCCAGGTCGCCCTCGATGCAGGCGTGGCGAATGCCTTCGACTTTCCCGGGTTCGTGCCCGCCTACATCCGCCCGCTGTTCTGCCGCGGCGTGGGGCCCTTCCGCTGGGTGGCGCTCTCGGGGGACCCGCAGGACATCCATGCCACCGACCGCAAGGTGAAGGAGCTGCTGCCCGACGATGCCCACCTGCACCGCTGGCTCGACATGGCGCGCGAGCGCATCCACTTCCAGGGACTGCCCGCGCGCATCTGCTGGGTGGGGCTCGGCGACCGTCACCGCCTCGGCCTCGCCTTCAACGAGATGGTGGCGCGCGGCGAGCTGAAGGCCCCCATCGTGATCGGCCGCGACCACCTCGACTCGGGCTCGGTGGCGAGCCCCAACCGCGAGACCGAGGCCATGCGCGACGGCTCGGATGCGGTCTCCGACTGGCCGATCCTCAACGCGCTGCTCAACACCGCGAGCGGCGCCAGCTGGGTGTCGCTCCACCACGGCGGCGGCGTCGGCATGGGCTACTCGCAGCATGCGGGCGTGGTCATCGTCTGCGACGGCACGCCCGAGGCCGCGGCGCGCATCAGCCGCGTGCTCTGGAACGACCCGGCCACCGGCGTCATGCGCCACGCGGACGCGGGCTACGAGGCGGCGATCGACCACGCGCAGCGCTGCGGGCTCGACCTGCCGATGATCGGCTCCGGAGGTGGACGATGAGCATCGTACTGGACGCGCGGGCCGCGGCGACGGACCTCGGCGGGCTGCGCGCCGCCTGGGCCGGCGCCGTGCGCATCACGCTCGATGAGCCCACCCGGGCCGCGATCTCGCGCAGCCAGCGGTGCGTCAGCGACGCGCTGGCCGGCCACCAGCCCATCTACGGCATCAACACCGGCTTCGGGCTGCTCGCCAACGTGCGCATCCCCGATGACCAGCTGGCGCAGCTGCAGGAGAACCTGGTGCTCTCGCACTGTGCCGGCATCGGCGAGGATCTCGACGAGCGCACGACGCGGCTGGTCCTGGTGCTGAAGATCCTCAGCCTCGCGCAGGGCTACTCCGGCGTGAGCCCCGGGCTGGTCGATGCGCTCTGCCGGCTGCTCGAACACGGGGTGTATCCCTGCATTCCCGCGCAGGGCTCGGTGGGCGCCTCGGGCGACCTCGCCCCGCTCGCGCACCTCTCCGCGGTGCTGCTCGGCCGGGGCCGCGCGCGCCACGCCGGGCGCGAGCACGATGCCGTGGAGGCGCTGCGCCTCGCGGGGCTGGCGCCGCTCGCGCTGCAGCCCAAGGAGGGCCTGGCGCTGCTCAACGGGACCCAGGTCTCCACCGCCCTCGCGCTCGGTGCGCTGTTCAAGGCGGAGGAGGTGTTCGCCGCCGCCTGCGTCGCCGGAGCCCTGTCGGTGGATGCCGCGCGCGGCAGCGACACGCCCTTCGATGCGCGCATCAGCGGGCTGCGCCGGCACCGCGGCCAGCAGGACGTCGCGGCGCTCTTCCGCGGGCTGCTCGCCGGCAGCGCCATCCGCGCCTCCCACGGCCAGTGCGACCGGGTGCAGGACCCCTACAGCCTGCGCTGCCAGCCGCAGGTGATGGGCGCCTGCCTCACGGTGATCCGCCAGGTCGCGGCGGTGCTCCTCGACGAGGCCCGCGCGGTGACCGACAACCCGCTGGTGTTCTGCGATGACGGCAGCGTGATCTCCGGCGGCAACTTCCACGCCGAGCCGGTCGCGCTCGCCTGCGACTCGCTCGCCACCGCGCTGGCGGAGATCGGCGCGCTCGCCGAGCGGCGCATCGCGCTGCTGATCGACCCGCGCATGAGCGGCCTGCCGCCCTTCCTGGTCGAGCACAGCGGGCTGAACTCCGGCTTCATGATCCCGCAGGTCACCGCGGTGGCGCTGGCCGCGGAGAACAAGGCGCTGGCGCACCCGGCGAGCGTGGACAGCCTGCCGACCTCCGCCAACCAGGAGGACCATGTCAGCATGGCGACCAACGCGGCGCTGCGCCTGCACCGCATGGCGGCCAACACCGCGGGGATCATCGCCATCGAGCTGCTGGCCGCGGCGCAGGGCGTGGAGTTCCACCGCCCGCTGCGCAGCTCGCCGCGGCTCGAGGCGGCACTGGCCCGGGTGCGCGCGGTGAGCCCGCGGCTCGAGCGCGACCGCGCACTCGCGGGGGACATCCGGGTGCTCCAGCAGCAGGTGCTCGACGGGCGGTTCAGCGCCGACGCCCGCGCGATCCTGCCGTCGGCGGGTGACTGAGGTGCAACTCCTGCGCTTCCAGCCGGGGCGCAGCCGCCTGCTGGTGAGCATCCCGCATGCGGGCACCCACCTGCCACCCGGTCTCGCCGCGCGCATGACGACGGCCGGACGCGCACTGCCCGACACCGACTGGCATGTCCCGCGGCTCTACGACTTCCTCGCCGAGGAGGGCGCCTCGGTCCTGGTGGCGACCCACTCGCGCTATGTGGTGGACCTCAACCGGCCGGCCGACGACGGCCCGCTCTATCCCGGCCAGGCCGGCACGGGCCTGTGTCCGCTGCAGACCTTCGATGGCGCGGACATCTGGCTGCCCGGCGCGGCGCCCGATGCCGCGGAGCTGGCCAGGCGGGTGGAGCAGTACTGGCAGCCGTACCACCAGCAGCTGCGCGGGGCGATCGAGGCCCTGCGCGAACGCCACGGTTCGGTGCTGCTCTGGGACGCGCACTCGATCCGCAGCCGCGTGCCGCGGCTCTTCGCCGGCGAGCTGCCGGTGCTCAACTTCGGCAGCAATGGCGGGCGCTCCTGCGACCCGGGGCTGGCTGCGCAGCTGATGGCATGCGCAGGGCGCGCGCCGCACCATCCCGCGGTGCTCGATAGGCGCTTCAGGGGCGGCCACATCACCCGCGCGTATGGCGACCCGGCCCGGGGCGTGCAGGCCATCCAGCTCGAGCTGGCCCAGCGCTGCTACATGGATGAGGCATCCGGCGGATACCGCGAAGACCTGGCGGCGGGCATCCGCCCGCTGCTGCGCGAGCTGATCAGGATCGCCGCCGGCTGAGTGCCGGCCCGCCCGCTGGCCGGGCGGCGGCGCTGTCCGGCGGGGTGGCTACGGCTGCGGCTGTGGCCGCGCGCGCCACTTGCGCCAGGACTGCTTCTGCACGTCGTCCATCGGGGGCTGCGTGCCGTCGATCCACAGCTGCTCCACGGTGGTGGAGGGCTCGAGCAGGTCCCCGTCGGTGAGCGCGAGGCTCGCGCTCTTGCCGGGCGCGATCGAGCCCAGCACCCCGTCGAGGCCGAGGATCTTCGCCGCGTTGAGCGTGATCGCGCGATAGGCCGCCTCGCGGTCGAGCCCGTAGGCCGCGGCGATGCCCGCGTACTCCCGGATGTAGCGCGCGTTGCCCGAGCCGCCGGTGCGCGTGCCGCTGCCGATGGCGAACAGCACGCCCGCCTCCTGCAGCTTCGCCGGCATGGAGTAGAGGAGGTCGTAGGGGTCGTCCGCGCGCGGGGGCTCGCCCACCAGGCCGCTGATGACCACCGGGACCTGGTGCTCGGCGAGCAGCCCGGCGACGAGGTGGGCATCGCGCGCGTCGGTGATGACCAGGCGCAGCCCGCGCTTCGCCGCCCAGTTGACCACGGTCTCGATGGCGATCCGGTCGCGCGCGGTGGCCCAGAGCGGGCGCTCGCCGCGCACCACCGGCAGCAGCGCCTCGAGCTGCGGGTCGTACGCGAGGCTGCGCCCCTGCGCGGCGGCCTCCTGCCGGGCGCGGCCGTAGGCGGCGGCGTTGTCCAGCAGCTC
>JADYZO010000027.1 GCA_020853135.1 Gammaproteobacteria bacterium | reverse complement strand
TCCGGCAGGCCGTCGCCGTTGTAGTCGGCCACCCAGGCGTTGCCCCCGGCACCGGTGGCCGGCAGCGCCGAGCCGCCGGGACCGATGCTGTCGAGCGCGGTGAAAGAGATGCCGGTGCTTTTCAGCACCCGCCAGTTGCCGGCATTGGGAATCAGCAGGTCCATGCGCCCGTCGCCATCGAAGTCCAGCGGCAGGGCACTCTGGTAATGGGCCGAGCTGGCACCGGTGTCATACGTGTTGAAGTAGTCACCGGCGCCATCGGCCACCGTCACCTTGAAGCGGTTGACGCTGGTATCGGGGTAGACCAGATCATCGATACCATCGCCGGTCATGTCGATCGGCATCGCATCGGCCATGGTGGCGAGGGTGATGCTCGTCTGTGGCGCCGACCAGCCGGTGGCACCGGCCTGGTAGCTGAAGGTGGTCGGTGCCAGGCAATCACTGCCGGCGCATTCGGTCATCGAGACGAGGCGGCTGCGCCCGGTGGTGGGGGCACTTTGCCAGCCGAGCGTGTAGCTGCGCAGCACCGCGCCACCGTAGGGGCGAAGGTCGATGCGCTCGAGACGTTTGGGTTCCTGCCAGGCGTACCCGACCGCGTAGCCGTTCAATACGTCGGGCCGGGTGCCCGATCCGTAAATGAACTCCACCTGGTAGTACGGACCACCGCCGCTCGCGGGGTAGGGATAATCGATGCGGGCGATGCGGTAGGTGCGATGGGTGGTGTCTTCCTCGTACACGAACTTCACGGTGTTGCCGGCCGAAGCGCCACCCGCGCGGTCGCGGATGGCGTTCAGCGCCCAGGTGGCCACCGTGCTCAGCGCACCGCCGCCCGCCTCGATGCGTGAATCGGCCGTGTTGCCGTATTCGTAGATCAGGCCATCGCGGGTCTCCACCTGGAACCAGACCGGGCCTGCGCCCTGGCTGCCCCGCGAGGTGATGCGCGCGAAGCGCTCGATTTCCGTGCGGTATGTGGCCCCATCAGCCCCGTAGGCCGCGCCACTCGCCAGGCGCAGCCGCTGCCCATCGAGGCAGAACTTGTCGTTGCCGGACAGCTCCACCGGCCCGGGCGCCCCACCATCCTGCACCCAGGTGCGCGGGCAGCGGGTGATGGCCGACAGCCCCGCCAGTCCCCAGCCCACGCCCAGCGGACCGTTGCCTGCGCGGCTGTGATACACCAGCGCGAGCTGCGGTGCCATGCCGGCCACACCTGGCGGCGACCACAGAGGGATGCTGTAGGTGGCAGCCCCCGTGGCATCAACCGAGAACTGCCCCGGCGTGCGCCCCGTCGCACCCTGTGCGTGGGCGCCCATGAGCAGCACCAGGATCACGAGGCCCCACAGCGCGGGTAGCCACTGCACCGGCCTTCGAAACGCAGGTTGCAAGAGAGGCATGCGAGAGACCTCCCACTGACTGCTGTTGTTCGTTCTGCACTCCGGTCGCTGTCCGCATCAACCCCAATGAAGCGACAGGAGTGGCCCGAGGTTACCCCCCCCCCCGACGTATTTGTCAACGGACATTTACAGCCAGTGCATCACCGCGCGCGGCTGCGTTGACACGCTGCGCGAGGCGACCTAGTGTCGTGGCACAGACGACGACCTGTGATGTACGACCCTTCCCGTTCCTTCACGACAACGGAGGTCCCACTCATGAACAGGCTGACATCGGTTCTTCTGTTCGCCACGCTGTGCCTCTCTGCGGCCCTGGCCACCCCGGCCAGCGCCGCACCCGGATACTGCCTGTACAAGCAGTTCGCACCCAAGCTGCGGGTCTGGTATCCCGTGTGCGAGATGCCCGCCGCATCCAAAACGGATTGCGATGGCATCATCTCCGCCAACCGCGTGCAGGTGGAGTTTGGTGAAGGCGAGTGCAGCACCCGCAACGTGACGGCCGTGTGCGAAGCGCGCGGCCGGCGCATCTTCTTCTATTCCGGGCGCAGCAGCGACCTCAAGCGCGGATGCGAGCAGTATCTGCACGGCGCGCTGCGCGACACACGCGTATCGAACAACTGAGCCATGCGCGTGGCCCGCGCGGATGGCGCAGGGGCGCAGCGCAGCGCCTGCGTCCACTTCGGCAACCGGCAGCTGCCGCTGGCTGATCTGCACGAGCGCGGCGCACGTGCCGCACAGTCACTGCGCAACGCCGGAATCGGCTCCGGCGATGTCATCGCCATCTTGTTGTACAACGAACCGGCTTTTCTGGAAGCCATCACCTGCCTGCGCTGTCTCGATGCCGTGCTCGTTCTCGTGCCCTGGCATCTGCGCACCGCGGAGCTGCAGCAGGTCTTCGCCGCCACCGGACCCCGACTGATCATCATGCACACGCATTTCGCGGTACCGGTTCGCGCCGCCTGTGCCGGGCTGGCCGGGGTGCGGTTTGCTGTCGTCGAAACACCGGCAGAAACGCTACAGGCATTCGGTCTGGGCACCGACATGCCCATCCCCGCCGGCGCGGAATTCTGGCGCTGGCAGGATCTGGTCGAGCAAGGCCGTGCCCGGCTACCCGTCCCGCCACGCACGCTGCAGGCGATCGCCGTCAGTTCCGGCTCGACAGGCCAGCCCAAGATCATCCGGCGCGAGGGCAAGCCCCACTGGCGGCAGTGGGCAACACAGTGCTTGCAGGCATGGCCGAAAATCCGCAGCTCCATCGTGACCGCACCCCTGTACCACACCGGGCAATACGGAGTGTTCAGCCAGGCCTGCCATCTCGGCGCCGACCAGGTGATTCTGCCCCGCTTCACGCCCGAGGCCTTCCTGCAGGCCGTCGAACGCCACCGCGCCAACCACGCCTATCTCGGCCCACCGATGTTCGTGCAACTGCTGCGCCTGCCCGCCCCGGTACGCCAGCAGCACGATGTCAGCTCACTCGACTGCCTCGTGCAGACCGGCGCGCCCTGCGCACCCGCCATCAAGCGAAAAATGATCGACTGGCTGGGTCCCGTCATCTGGGAGGTCTACGGTGCCAGCGAGTGCAGCCTGATCTCGGCCAGCTCCAGCCGGGAATGGCTGGAGCGGCCCGGCACCGTCGGCAGGCCGCTGCGCCGGGTGGTCATCCTGGATGCCACGGGCAGCCCCTGCCCGGCCGGACAGATGGGTGAGATCTACCTCGACCTCACCGACCTGCCTGGCCTGCGCTACCAGAACGCCCGGGTCCGCCGCCGTGCCGTCGGCCCGACGGACCTCGTCTCGGTGGGCGATCGCGGCTGGCTGGACACGGCGGGCTATCTGTATCTCGCCGGGCGGATCGATGAAGTCATCAACAACGGGCGCCTGAAGACGTATCCGGAGGAAATCGAACAGGCGATCCTCGCCCACCCGGCGGTCGGGGACTGCGTGGTCTTCCCCATTGCGGA
>JADYZO010000026.1 GCA_020853135.1 Gammaproteobacteria bacterium | reverse complement strand
TGCCACTGCGTCAAAATGCTCCAAAGCACTTTGCCTGATCACGTTCGAGGCTCGTTTCACCGCATTGCAGGCGCGCTTTTCAACGAACTGCTAATGCCAAGTGCTACTGAAGACGGGGGGACGTCGCTGATCCAGCACGCCCGGGCACATGACGAAAAGATCATCTGCTTCGTCACTGGCGTCCCGGGCGCCGGAAAAACACTGGTTGGCCTGAATATCGCCACCTGCCATCGGGAACGCAACGACACCCACGCCGTCTATCTGTCCGGAAACGGTCCATTGGTCACGGTCCTGCGCGAAGCCCTGACACGGGACGACGTGGCTCGCCGCAAGCAGCGCGGTGAGCGAATCAGCAAGGCTGAAGCCGGCAAGCCCATCAAGGCCTTTATCCAGAACGTCCACCACTTCCGGGATGAGGGGCTTCGCGACGGAAACAAGCCCCCGGTTGACCGCATCGTGATATTCGATGAGGCCCAGCGCGCATGGAATCGCGAGAAGACGTCCCGGTTCATGCAACAACGAAAAAGCATCCCCGGTTTTTCCTCATCCGAGCCGGAATTCCTGCTCGAATACATGGACCGGCATGGTGGCTGGGCAGTTGTCGTTTGCCTCGTCGGCGGTGGGCAGGAAATACATACGGGTGAAGCCGGAATTGGCGCGTGGATCGACGCCTGTGTCGACCGCTTCCAGAACTGGACACTGTGTGCATCCGGAAAGCTGACCGATGCCGAATACGGTGCCGGTGCGCCACTGGGCCGGGCAGCGGAACATGCACGGACCCGGTTCTTCGATGACCTGCACCTGACAACTTCCATCCGGTCTTTCAGGTCTGAGAATGTCTCCGCGTTCGTGAAAGCCCTGCTCGATTGCGATGAAACGGCAGCACGGGATCTTCTGGGCAGCCTCAGGGACAAGTATCCCATCGTCATCACGCGGGACCTCGATGTCGCAAGGCAGTGGGTCCGGTCACAGGCGAGAGGCACAGAAAGATACGGCCTGCTGACCTCGTCGAAGGCGATGCGCCTCAAGCCCCATGCGATAGACGTCCGGGTGGAAGCAGATCCGGTGAATTATTTTCTGGGACAACCCGGTGACGTCCGATCGAGTTACTATCTCGAGGATTGTGCGACGGAGTTCCAGGTGCAGGGGCTGGAACTGGACTGGACGCTGGTTACCTGGGATGCCGACCTGCGACATTCACAGGGAACCTGGAGCTACCACGATTTCCGGGGCAACAAGTGGCAGACCATCCGGAGCCAGGAAAACCAGCGGAACCTGAAGAATGCCTATCGTGTCCTGCTGACGAGGGCCCGACAGGGGCTGGCCATATTTGTCCCGCCTGGCAGTCACACTGACCCAACTCGTCCGCCGGTCATGTACGACACCACCTTCCGGTATCTTCGGGGCCTCGGCCTGCAAACCCTGACACCTTGAGGGATTTGGCCGTGCTCGTCCTGGCCGCCTGCAGTAAACCGGCAGAACCGCCCGAGCCACAGGCCCACGATCCGGCATCCGACATGATCGGCGGGCACAACTTCACGCCCCGCCGCCTGCGCTGAGCGGCGCCCCGCGCAGCGTCCGCGCGCGCAGCTGGCCGCAGCCGCCCTCCACGTCCTGCGCGGCGGAGCGGCGGATCTTCGCGAGCACGCCACGCCGGTGCAGCTCGCGCGCCATGTCGGCGGCACGCTCCGGGGACGGGCGCCGGTACGGCAGGCCCTCGACGGGGTTGTAGGGGATGAAGTTCATCACCGCATACCTGCCGGCGAGCAGCTGTGCGATGGCCTGCACCTCGTCGTCGCCATCGTTGATACCCTCGAGCAGCGTCCACTGGTACTGGATCGGGTAGCCCGTCGCCCGGGCGTAGCTCTCGCCCAGTTCCACCAGTTCGGCCGGTTCGATGCGCGGTGCCCGCGGCAGCAGCTCGCGGCGCAATCCGGCCTTCGTGGTGTGCAGCGAGAGCGCGAGTGCGGGCTTCACCGGCCCCTGCGGCAGCCGCCCGAACACCCGGTGGTCACCCACCGTGGAGAACACCAGGTTCTTGTGGCCGAGCCCGCCCGCGGTGCCGAGCAGCGTGATCGCCTCCAGCACGTTGTCGAGGTTGTGCGCGGGCTCGCCCATGCCCATGAACACCACGCGCCGCACCGCGCACCCTGCCCGGGCCAGCGCCACCTGCGCGATGATCTCGGCGCTGCCGAGCTGGCGCAGCAGCCCCTCGCGCCCAGTCATGCAGAACAGGCAACCCACCGCGCAGCCCACCTGGGTGGAGACGCACAGCCCCCCGCGGGGCAGCAGCACCGTCTCGATGCTGCGCCCGTCGGCCAGCCCGAGGAGCCGGCGGGCGGCGCCATCGGCGGCCGGATGTTCGGCCACCACCGTGGCAAGGCCGGCCAGCCGGGCCGCGAGCCCGGGCAGGGCGGCCTTGAGGCGGGCGGGGAAGGCCGACTCGGTACGCTGCGCGAAAGCATCCAGCGGCAGGCCGTGGGCCCAGGCGCGCAGGGCCAGCGCCTCGTGGCGCGGCCGGGCACCGGCTGCCTGCAGTTCGCGCCTGATGTCGGCGATGTCCATGGCGGCGGCATCGTAACACCGGGCTGCAAGCCGCGGCCTGGGCCGCGGCTTGCAGCTCAACGCCGTGAAACGTGGGGATTGCCCTTGATGTAGAAGCGCAGCAGGCGCCGCGCCCAGACGCCGGCATAGTGCACACCCACCCGCGGGCGGCGCACGATGGTGAAGCGCTCCGGTCTCCCGGGCAGGCTGATGTAGAGGTCGGCACTCAGCAGGTCGTGGCCGTAATGACGCCGGTCGATGCCGAGCGCCCGGCAGAGCAGCCCGGGGCCCGAGCACCGGCCCTCGATGTTGCGCACCGGCTCGATCGCGCGCAGCAACACGCCGCTCGCGTGCCCCTCGCGCTCGGTCACGACGTTCATGGAGTAGTGGATGCCGTAGATCATGTAGACATAGGCGTGGCCCGGCGGCCCGAACATCGCCTCGGTGCGCGCCGTGCGGCCGCGCGAGGAATGCGCCGCGCGGTCGTGCTCGCCGAGGTAGGCCTCGGTCTCGACGATGCGCCCGACCTGCTCGACGCCATCGACGATATGCACCAGGTACATGCCAAGCAGCTCGCGTGCCACGATTTGCGTGTCACGTGCATAGAAGCTGCGGGGCAGCGGGCGCAAGGCTGGCGTCGATGCGGGCATGGCGGGCTCAGGCCGGCAGCGCCGCCTCCAGGGCCGCACGCCAGCGCGTGAATCGCGCGGCCAGCAGCGCATCCGCCGGCGGCAGGAAATCAGTGCCCGTCACAGGCCAGGCCTCCTGCCTGCCCGCCGTGAGCCAGGCGAGCCCGCGGCCCGTGGCCTCCGGCTCGTCGCTGCGCCATACCGGCAGGCCGGAAAGATCGGCCAGGCGCTGGCAGAACAGCCGGCTGGCGGCCAGCCCGCCGGTCAGCACGATCCGCCGCAGCGGCGGGCCATGCGCACGCAGTTCGTCGAGGTTCACCACCAGCAGGAACACGATGCTCTCCAGCACGGCAAGGGCACGCTCGGCCGGGCTGCCCGCGCCCACGAAACGCGGCTCGAAGCCGCCCACCCAGTACGGTGCGCCCAGCCCCGACACGCCGTTGAGGAACAGCGGCGGTGCGCCGCCCGGTGCTTGCGCTTCTGCCGCGGCGATCAGCGCCGCCGCCGGCAGGCCTTCGCGTGCAGCCAGCCACTCGAACGCGCTGCCTGCGCCGTTCACCGTGCCCTCGAGCATGTAGTCTACGCCGGCTGCATCCGACCACACGACGCTCGCCAGCAGGCGCGGCGCATCCGGCAGCTGGTCGCGCAGCGCACGCTGCGCAAAGGCACCGGTGCCGGCGTTGACGTAGGCCGCCGCCGGATCCAGCGCCCCGAAGGCGAAGGGCACCGCCGACTGGTCCCCGGTGACCACGGTGAGCGGCACCGGAACGCCGGCCACCTCCAGCGTGCCGAAGGCGTGGCGACTGGTCACGCAGGCGGGCAGCGCGGCGCGCGGCAGGCCGAAGAGCGCCAGCAGGTCCTCCGACCAGTCCTGCCGGCGCGGGTCCCAGAGCTGCGTGCGCGAGGCATTGGCCGGGTCGGCGAGCAGTGCATGCTCCCGCGTCAGCGAGAACACGATGAAGCTCGCCAGCGGTCCCATCACCAGTTCGCCGGCAGCCGCCGCCGCACGCACCGCGGGCAGGTGATCGAGGCACCAGCGCATCTTGCTCGCCCCGTAGTGGGGCGTGAGCACCAGCCCGGTCCGTTCGCGGATCCAGCCGCGGCGCGGCTCCAGCGTCTGCAGCCAGGCGGCGTTGCGCCGGTCCTGCCAGGAGATGACCGGCGACAGCGCGGTGCCGGTGCTGCGGCTCCAGCAGGCCATGCTCGAGCGCTGGGTCGCCAGCCCGGCGGCGACGATGTCATGTCCGGCCGCCCGGGCACGGGCGCCTACTCCGGCGATGACCCGGCGCAGCGAGTCGATGAGCTCCGCCGGGTCATGCTCGACGATGTCGCCGCCCGCATCGCGGTGTGTGGCGATCGGGGCAAAGGCCTCGTCGAGCTTCTCCCCGGCTGCATCGAAGAGGATCGCGCGGCTGGCATGGCCGCCCTGGTCGAGGGCGAGGTAACAACTGGCCAAAACAGGATCCCGGGCCACCTGGGCCCGGGGCGAGACTACGCGGGTCCGCCATCCGTGGCTACCCGCCGCCGGCGCAGCGCGTTCTAGAATGCGCGCCGTGAGCACCACGCCCCTGCCCATCACCGAAGCCCTGCCCGCGCTGCACGCCGCGCTGGCGGCGGGCAATGCCGTGCTGCACGCGCCCCCCGGCGCCGGCAAGAGCACGGGCGTGCCGCCGACCCTGCTCGCGGCCCCCTGGCTCGCCGGCCGGCGCATCCTCATGCTCGAGCCACGCCGCCTCGCCGCCCGCGCCGTGGCCGGGCGCATCGCCAGCCTGCTCGGCGAGCGCGTCGGCGACACCGTGGGCTACCGCATGCGCATGGACAGCCGCGTCGGCCCGCAGACCCGCATCGAGGTGGTGACCGAGGGCATCCTCACCCGCCAGCTCCAGCACGACCCGGCGCTGGAACAGGTCGGCTGCGTCATCTTCGACGAGTTCCACGAGCGCAGCCTGCAGGCGGACCTCGGCCTCGCGCTGGTGCTCGACTGCCAGCGCCACCTGCGCCCGGACCTGCGGGTGCTGGTGATGTCGGCGACGCTGGACACCGCGGCGGTGGCGCGCCTGCTCGGCACCGATGCCGTGATCAGCGCGCCGGGGCTCTCCCACCCGGTGGAGACGCGCTACCTGCCGCGCCCGACCGACGAGTACCCCGACCGCCTCGCCACGGCTGCGGTGCACCGCGGGCTGGCCGAGGAGACGGGCGACATCCTCGTGTTCCTGCCCGGGGCGGGCGAGATCCGCCGCGTGGCCGGCGCGCTGGGCGAGACGGAGCTGCCGCGGGGCACGCGCGTGCTGCCGCTCCATGGCGACCTCTCGCAGGACGAACAGGACCGCGCCATCGCCCCGGGCCTGCCCGGCGAGCGCAAGGTGGTGCTCGCCACCAACATCGCCGAGACCAGCCTCACCATCGAAGGCGTGCGCGTGGTGATCGATGCCGGACTCGAGCGGCGCTCGCGCTTCGACCCGGGCAGCGGCATGAGCCGCCTGGAGACGCTGCGCATCGCGCGCGCCTCCGCCGACCAGCGCCGTGGCCGCGCAGGAAGGCTCGGACCGGGTGTGTGCCTGCGGCTGTGGACCGAGGCCCAGCATCGCGCGCTCGCCGCCCACGCGCCGCCGGAGATCCTCGAGGCGGACCTCGCACCGCTCGCGCTGGAACTCGCCGCCTGGGGCGCGACCGACGCGACTGCGCTCGCCTGGCTCGATCCACCGCCGCCCGGCACGCTGGCGCAGGCGCGCGAGCTGCTCACCGCGCTCGGCGCGCTCGATGCCGCCGGCCGCATCAGTGAACACGGCCGCGAGATGGCCCGCCTCGGCGCGCATCCCCGGCTCGCCCACCTGCTGCTCCGGGGCGCACAGGCCGGTGCCGGCGCCACCGCCGCGGCACTCGCCGCCCTGCTCGGCGAGCGCGACATCCTGCGCGGCCGTGCGCGGGATGCCGACATCCGCCGCCGCCTCGAACTGCTCGGCCCCGCCGGCGCCGGCGGCGACGCCGACCACCAGTCCCTGCGGCATGTCCGCCGCACGGCCGAGTTCGTCCGCCGCCAGCTGCGCCTGGCGTCCGACGCGACGCAGGTCGACATGCAGCAGGCGGGCTGGCTCCTCGCCTGCGCCTACCCGGACCGCATCGGCCGCTGGCGCGAGCCGCGCTCCGGCCGCTACCAGCTCGCCAACGGACGCGGCGCGCACTTCGGCGAACCGCAGGCGCTGGCGACCGCGGAGTACATCGTCGCCGCCGAACTCGACGCCGGCGGGCGCGATGCGCGCATCTTCCTCGCCGCGCCGCTCACCGCGGCGGAGATCGACCAGCACTTCGCGACGCAGATCG
>JADYZO010000025.1 GCA_020853135.1 Gammaproteobacteria bacterium | reverse complement strand
TCGATGATCGAGTGGTGGATCTGCCTGTCGATGCCACCCGACGAAGTGGAGAAGGTCGCGCGCTTCCGCGAACTCAATCCGGCGCAGAAGGCGCTGATGCTGTCGGCGCGCAAGGAGTCCGGCAAATTCAGCGAAGGCGTGATCCTGTCGAAGTCGATGGAAGTCCTGTTCCGCGCCGTGCCGCCGAGTCTCTACCTGGCCATGGCGATGACCGAGCCCGAGGAGAAGGCCGAGCGCTATCAGTTGATGCGGCAACACGGCATCGGTGAGCTGGAGGCCGCCTTCAAGGTCGCGGAGAAAATCGACCGGGCTCGCGGCATCGAGCCATTGCCGCTCGACGCCCTCGGTTGAGGCGGAAAGATCATGCGCGCGCCAAGCCTTCTTACCCACACGCCACGACGTTACCTGGGACCGATGCTGGCCGGGATCGCGGTGCTGCTCGTGCTGCTGGCCTGGTCGCTTGGACGCAGCCCACACACTGGAGATCCGGCATCCGCCGAGGCTGCCGCGTCGGCAGGCCCGCCGTGGCGCTACGGTCGCATCGACGCGCGGTTCACGCTGATCGAGTACGCCGATCTGGAATGCCCGTACTGCCAAGCCTACTTTCCTGTGCTGAAGCGCTGGATCGACGCCAATCCCGACGTGAACTGGCAATGGCACCATCTGCCGCTGCCGATGCACGAACCAGCCGCCACGCAATCGGCACGCCTGGCGGAATGCGCGGGGGAAACCGGCGGGCGGGAAGCGTTTTGGAACACCGTCGCCTGGATTTACCAGCATACCCACGGCAGCGGTCGGGGCCTGCCGCCCGGCATCCAGCCGTCCGGCGCGACGCCCGAGCTGCACGAGTGCCTGGCCAGCGCACGGCCCGACGCCGTGATCCGGGCACAGGCCGAGGAAGCCGCGCTGGCCGGCATCACCGCGACCCCGATGCTGCGCGTAATCGACAACCGCACCGGCCAGGCATTGCTGCTGCCGGGTGCCGTCGAAGGCGATGCCTTGCTGTCGGCCATTGATCTGCTGACGTCATCGGGCGATGAGCCGGCGATGACCGAAACCTTGCCCGAGATACCCGAGATGCCTGCTGACAACGTCAGCGACATGCCCAGGTAGCCGCGATCTTCAAGGCTGCGGCGCGGTTCCGACCGCGTTGATCGTTCCAGTTCGCACCGCATCCCACGCGCGAATGTCCGTCGTCTTCGATGGAGGATGCCAATCATCCAGGCCCAATTCCGGGCTTTCATCATCACGTCCCACGGGGGTCTCACCCCCACACGGGGACGGGAACCCCCGTTTCATCTATCAAGGAGGTTCCCATGAATCCGTCCGATACCGTCGCCGACGGTGCATCATCAGCGCTCGTCCGGTACGCGAGCATCCACGAAGATCCGTTGATCCGGCAAGCCATCGGTGTGCTGGAGGAACGTCTCTTCAAACACGGTGCCGAGCTAACCAGCCCGGCCAGCGTGCGAGAATATCTATGGCTGAAACTCGCCAGCGAAGCACTGGAAGTCTTTGCCGTCGTGTTTCTCGACTCGCAACACCGCGTGATCGCTTTCGAGCCGATGTTCCACGGCACCATCGATGGCGCCAGTGTGTATCCCCGCGCGGTCCTCAAGCGGGCGATCGAGCACAATTGCAGCGCGGTCATCTTTGCCCACAATCACCCTTCGGGCGTGACCGAGCCGAGCCATGCCGACAAGGCAATCACGACCCGATTGAAATCGGTTCTCGAATTGGTGGACGTTCGTGTTCTGGACCATTTCATCGTCGGTGAAGGAACGCCTTTTTCCTTCGCGGAAGCCGGCTTGCTGTAGTCCTTGAGGCGCCCCACCAGGCGCCTCTTTTTTCGTGTTCGGGTCGGATGAAAGCGGTCGCGGGACAGTTCCCTTTCTTGATGGTGTCCATCTGCCCGATGGGATCGACTAGCGCGAGTATCGACCCAATGGGAGCCACCCCATGTACCCACACTCTGAACACGTCGAGACACAACGACACCGGCTGCGCTGCCGCCCAACGCTGGCTTCGTGCATGCTGGCAATGGCCGCAGCCGCGATGGCCCACGCCGCAGCGGCGGACGTCCGGGTATTCACCGACCGGCACCACGCCGTAGAGGTGCCCGCCGGTATCCACGTCGTCGAGCTGGACGCGCCGGCCCGCATCGAGGCGGAGCTGGCCGCAAACCTTCCCGCCGACCCGGCACAGGCGGCCGCGATCGTCCGGCAGCGGCTGCACGATGGCGGCGCACCGCTCCAGCGACGCCTGGCCGACGCCTACCAGGGCGTGACCGATGCCTGGAGCCTGGGCGTCACCAGGATTCCCGCCGTGGTCGTCGATCGGCGCTACGTCGTCTACGGCGAAACCGACGTGTCGCGCGCGCTGGCGCGCATCGAGGAATACCGGAGGGCGCAGCCATGAAGCTATCCCGCCGCGCATGGCGCACCGGCATGGCGTCCGTCCTGCTGGGCACCGCCGCTTCCGCCTTCGCACTCAACACCGCCACCATCACCGGCTCGGTGCTGTCGCCCGATTGCCTGTCCTATCGCGTGCCGGGCATTTGCTATTGGCTGTCCTGCACACTCACCGGCTGTACGGTGCGCACCTCGGTCAAGGTGCAGCACTACATTCCCGATGCCGTCGTGTCGAGCTACTCGAACACCGGCGAGAACCCCTGGGTGGAAGTGCGGGCGATGAGCATGCCGAATCCCACCGCTCAAGGTGGCGGCGACGGCACGACGAACGAAGAACACGAGAACAACCTGGCGAAGTTCAAGAACGCCGACGTGATCGGGCATCCAGGCGCCACCATCTTCAGCGAGTTCGTCAGCCAGTTGGGTTACTCCTGCGCCGGTGCGGGCACGGCGTTCATGCCGTACCTGCTGAGCACGCTCGATACCGTGGCCTGGCGCTACAACATCCCCGAATCCGTCT
>JADYZO010000024.1 GCA_020853135.1 Gammaproteobacteria bacterium | reverse complement strand
CCCCAGGTCGTGCAGCAGGCTCACCAGGTACCCCGACCAGCCCACCGCCACCGTCGCCGCCGCGAGGCCATACTCGAGCACCAGCAGCAGTCCCATGATCCAGGCGGCGACCTCGCCCATGGATGCATAGGAATAGGAGTAGGCCGAGCCCGACACGGGCAGCACGGAAGCAAGCTCCGCATAGCACAGGGCCACGAAGGTGCAGAGCGTGCCCGTGATGGCGAAGGAGATGATGATGCCGGGGCCGGCAAAGCCCGCGGCCGCGCGCCCCGTGAGCACGAAGATGCCCGTGCCGATGATGCAGCCGATGCCGAGCAGCACCAGGTTCAGGGCGCCCAGCGTCCGCTTCAGGTCGCTCTGCTCGTGGTCGGCCTGCATCTGCGCCACCGACTTGCGGATGAACAGGCGGCGGATGCCGGTGACGCGCGGGATGCGGCCGGATTCGGGTGCATTGGCCATGGATGCTCCTGCCTCAGGCCCGGTGGGCCAGCTGGGTTTGTGGCGCAGCCTAGCGGGCTGCGCAGCGGCGCGCAATTGCGCAGTCTCAGGCTTCTGCCGACTCCAGCGCCAGGAACAGCTGGGCGAAGAGGAAGGCATTCGGGCCCCTGGCCTGGAACAGCCAGCCTTCCTCGGCCTCGCTGACGTGGGGCTCCACGTGGGCATGGCAGTCCGCCTCGCTGGCGGCAAGTTGCCGCAGGGCCGGCTCGACCCCGCGATCCCGGCCGGTGAACAGGATCGAGTAACCGTCGTCGTCACGCCAGATGTGCAGGTGCCGGCCCCGCAGGGCGGCAAACACCTTCTCGCGCTCGGCTCCCGCCAGCGCGCAGCCGAGGCGCTGCATCAGGCGGGTGAGCGGGGAAGCGGCCTTGCGGTGGCCGTCGTGGCTGCAGACCCGGTCGAGCAGGTCGCGGTACAGGCGCCCGGCCTGGCCCCCGGCCACCCGGCCGACGCGGTCGGTCAGGTCCTCGAGGAAGAACTCCAGTTCGTGGCGCAGCACCAGCATCTCGGTCAGGCGCCGCTCGATGTCGAGGAAGCGCTGCTCGGCGATGTCCATGACGTTGCTGCCGGCGCCCCCCTTCCCTTCGGCCTGCAGCAGCAGCCTGATGTCGCTCAGCGCGAACCCCAGGCGCTGGGCGCGGCGGATGAAGAGCAGCGTCTTCTCGGCACCCGGCGGGTACAGCCGGTAGCCGGAAGCCGAGCGGCGCGCGGGGACGAGCAGGCCCTCGCGCTCGTAGAAGCGCAGCGCCGAGGTCGAGACATTGAGCCGGCGTGCCAGCGCGCCGATGGTCAGTGGCTTTCCGGGCATGGCCGCCCTCCATTGACGTTCAACTATAGTTGAAGGTGTAGGCTGTGTTCCAATGGCTGTGCGCCCGGGCAGTGTGCGGGTGTCCCGCGTCCCACGGAGGGAGACATGATTCTCGGCATCGACAAGCGGCTCATCGTCAGGTCCACCCGCCAGTGGATCGTCGCGGGAATCGCCGTGGGCATCCTCGGCCTGCTGTTCAGCCTGGGGCTGTACTGGCAGCTGGGCGCGCTGATCGATGGCCTGGCGCGGGGCACGAACCTGCTGCCGGCCCTGGCGCCCATCCTCGCCTTCCTGCTGATCGGCAAGTTCCTGCTCGGCTGGCTGTACCGCACCTCGCAGTACAAGGCCTCCTCGCTCACCAAGCTCGCCATCCGCGACAAGATCTACCAGCACGCCCTGCGGCTGGGTCCCGCGGTGCTCGACAGGAAGCGCACCGGGGAGCTGGTCAACATCGCCGTGGACGGCATGGACTGGATCGAGATCTTCTACGGCATCTATTTCGTGCAGTTCGTGATCGGCATCATCACGCCGGTGCTGCTCTGCATCTTCATCGGCTGGGCGGACTGGGTGGTCGGCGTGACGCTGATCGTCTCCATCCCGCTGGTGCCCCTCTTCCTCGGCATCATTTCGAAGCAGTTCCGCAGCGTGAGCGAGCGCTATGCCGAGGTGAACAACATCCAGAGCGCGCAGTTCCTCGATGCCATCCAGGGCATGGCGACGCTGAAGATGTTCAACCTCGGCAAGGCCCGGGGGGCGGAGATGCACGCCGCCAACGAGCAGCAGCGCAAGGAGACCATGAAGCTGCTGCTGATCAACCAGTCCATGCTCCTGTTCGTCGACTTCGGCTTCGCGCTCGGCACCACGGCGGTGCTCACCATCGTCGCGCTGCTGCGCCTCGATGGCGGCTTCCTCAGCGCCGGACAGGTGGTGGCGCTGGTTCTCGCCAGCGCCGAGTTCGCCACACCGCTGACGCTCATCGGCGCCTTCTTCTTCGCGGGCGCCATTGGCCGGGAATTCGCCCGCAAGATCGTCGCCTTCCTCGCCGAGGAGCCGGGCGTGAAGGATCCGCAGGGCGTGGCGTCGCCGGCGCACCTCGCCAACCCGGCGCTGCGGCTGCGCGACCTGGTGTTCAGCTATGCCAACGCCGGGCGGCCGGCGGTCGATGGCTGCACGCTGGAGGTCCGTCCGGGCGAGACCGTGGCGCTGGTGGGCCACAGCGGCTCGGGCAAGACCACGGTCACCAACCTGGTGTTGCGCACACTCGCGCCGGGCTCGGGGACGATCACCCTGGACGGGGTTGCCGTGGACCAGGTCCCGGCCGACTGGGTGCGCGCCCACCTGGCGCTGGTGCCGCAGGATCCCTACCTCTTCCATGGCAGCATCGCCGACAACCTGCGGGTGGCGAAGGCCGATGCCAGCGAGGCGGAACTCATCGCCGCCTGCAGGGCCGCCAACATCCACGACCACATCGCCTCGCTGCCACAGGGTTTCGACACGCTGGTCGGGGAGCGCGGCCTCTCGCTCTCCGGCGGGCAGGTGCAGCGCCTCGCCATCGCCCGTGCGCTGCTCAAGGATGCGCCCATCGTGATCCTCGACGAACCGACCTCGCAGATCGACCTCGAGACCGAGACGGTGATCCACGAGGCGCTGGACAAGCTCACGAAGAACAAGACCGTGCTGCTCATCGCGCACCGGCTGTCGACCGTGGAGAAGGCCGACCGCATCATCGTCATGGGCGAGGGCCGGGTGCTCGAATCCGGGAGCCACGCCGAGCTGCTGGCCGCGGGCGGGGTCTATGCCCGCATGGTCGGTGCATCGCGGCGCGGCCAGCAGGGCAGCCCGGGAAGCGCCGGCCGGCTGGCGACGGCGGGAGGTGCGGCATGAGCCACTGGCAGGTCGTCCTCCGCCTGCTGGCCTTCATGAAGCCGCTGAACGGCATCATGGTGGTCTCCACCGTGGCCCGCGCCATCAAGCTGCTGATGCGGGTGGCGCTCATCGCCGCCGCGGCCGGCGGCGTGGCCCTGTATGTGGCAGCACCGGGGGCCGCCACGCTGTGGGAGATCGGCCGGACGCTGGTGGTCTGCGCCTTCGTGCTCGGCCTCTTCAGCTACATCGAGACCTACACCGGGCACTACGTGGCCTTCCGCCTGCTGGCGATGCTGCGCAACGAGTTCTACGACCGCATGGAGCCACTGGCACCGGCGGGCACCGCCGAGCTGCGCACCGGCGATGCCGTGTCACGGGTCATCAACGACTGCGAGCGCGTCGAGCCCTTCTACGCCCACACCATTGCGCCGGCCATCTGCGCGCTGGTCGTGCCGGCCATCGTCCTCTGGTACCTCGCGAACTACCAGCACCCGGCCTTCGCCTGGACGCTCGCGCCCTTCCTCGGCTTCATGGTCTTCGTGCTGCCGCTGATCACCGCTTTCCTCGGGGCGCAGGGCGGCGAGGAATGGCGCGCGAAGCAGGGGCAGGTCAACGCCTTCCTGACCGACAGCCTGCAGGGCATCCGCGACACGGTGGCCTTCGGCTTCGGCGAGCGCCGCAGGCAGCAGGCCTGGCAACTGGGCGTGGAGCTCAAGCGCGGCCAGGACCGGCTCACGCGGGCGGATGCCTTCCAGCGCGGCTGCACCGAGTTCGTGGTCGGGGCGGCTGCGGTGGCCATGGTGTGGGTGAGCTGGCCGCTGGTGCAGGCCGGTGTCATCGACCCCCTGCGCACGGTGCCGGTGGTGGTGGCTGTCGCCCTCACCAGCTTCTACGCCACCATCGGGCTCAACAACGTGGTCAACGACTACCGCGTCGCGATCGTCTCCGCCCGGCGGCTGTGGGAGCTGATGGACCAGCGCCCGGCGGTGGCCGACACGGCAGCGGAGTCACCTTCCGGCGTGGAACCCGCGATCGCGCTGCGCGAGGTGAGCTTTGCCTACAAGCCGGGTGCGCGGCCGGTGCTCGATGGCATCAGCGTCGACATCCGGCCCGGGCAGCACGTGGCCATCGTCGGGTCGAGCGGTGCGGGCAAGAGCACCATCGCCAACCTGCTGCTGCGCTTCTGGGACCCGCTGCGGGGCGAGGTGGCCATCGGGGGCATCGACGTGCGCCGCTTCCGCCTCGATGACCTGCGCGACATGATCGCGGTGGTCTCGCAGCGCAACTACATCTTCAACACCACCATCGGCGACAACATCCGCATGGGCCGGCCGGGAGCCAGCCAGGCCGAGGTCGAGGCCGCCGCGCGGCGCGCCAACCTCGCCGGCTGGATCGCGAGCCTCCCGGCGGGCTACGACACGCCGGTGGGCGAGATGGGGTCGAAGGTCTCCGGCGGCCAGCGCCAGCGCATCGCGATTGCGCGGGCGCTCCTCAAGGATGCGCCGATCCTCATCCTCGACGAGGCCACCTCCAACCTCGACGTGGAGACCGAGCGCGAGGTGAATGCGGCGATCGGCGAGCTGGCGAAGGGCCGCACGGTGCTCACCATCGCCCACCGGCTCTCGACCGTCAGGACAGCCAGCGAGATCCTCGTGCTGGAGTCAGGACGAGTCGCCGAGCGGGGCACGCATGAAGAGCTGCTGCGCCGGAACGGCGTCTACACCCGGCTCTTCGAGCTGCAGCAGGACGAGGTGGATGCGCGCCTCGACGAGGCCACGCCCGCCTGAAAAAGGTGTCAGACTTATTTTAGGAAAAGGTGTCTGACTTATTTTCTGCTGGCTGGTCGATTCGTCCCCTGCAGTGGAAGAAAATAAGTCAGACACCTTTTCCTTATTATTTCGCAACGCCGCGAGCACCCGCGCGTCGCGGCCGTAGATGTCCCTGCGGAATTGCACCGTGCCGTCCTCATCGGCCCAGGCGGTGAGGTAGACCACGTAGACCGGCAGCCGGTGCTTCAGGTTGAAGACTGCCGTCCTGCCGTCGGCAATGCGCGCTGCGGTGGCCGCTGCATCCCAGGGGCGGTCGTGCCCGAGCAGCAGGGTCGCGAGCGCGGCTGCATCCTCCAGCCGGATGCAGCCCGAGCTCAGGGTGCGCCGCCTCAGGTCGAAGAGGCCCTTCGACGGGGTGTCGTGCAGGTAGATGTCGAAGGGGTTGTCCCAGGCGATCTTCACGCGCCCGAGGCTGTTGCCGGGGCCGGCGTCCTGGCGCAACCGGTAGGGGAAGCGCTCCGGCCCCAGATGCGCCCAGTCCACCGACTCCGGGCGGACCTCGCGGCCGCTGCGGGCCTCGAACACGCGAATACCCCGCGAGGCGAGGAAGTCCGGCTCCTCCAGCTGGCGCGGCAGCAGGTCCTCGATAGCGATGACCCGGGGCACGGACCAGGTGGGATTGAAGGTCACCTGCCGCAGCTCCCCGCTCATGGCCGGGGTGGGCCGGTCGGGATGTCCGACGATGACCCGCATGGCGAGCCCCCGGCCCGCGGGCGTGGCCACCTCCAGCGTGCCGGTGGCGATGTTGATCCAGACGTATTCGGCCCCGAATCCCCGCGGCAGCCAGCGCCAGCGCTCGAGCGTCACCGCGAGCTGGCCGATACGGTCCTCCACGCTGACATTGGCCGCCGCCCGGGTGGGTCCGTCGAGCAGGCCGTTGCCGACCAGCCCGTGGCGCAGCTGGAACCGGCGCAGCGCGCCTTCCAGCGCGGCGTCGAAGAACCAGGGGTCGGCGCCGACCTCGCTGTCGAAGTCGCCGCTGCGGCGCAGGCGCTCGCGCAGCACGGCCACTGCGGGATCGCGCCCGCCGGCCTGCAGTTCGCCACCCGGCGGCAGCAGGGGCCAGCCGCCGGCGTCGCGGATCGCGAGGTATTTGCGCATCGCCTCGCGCAGGTGCCGGTAGTCCGCCGACTGCGGCCTGAGCGCATCGGGGGTGATGCCGGTCGCGAGGTCATCGGGTGGCTCCGGGGGGAGCGCGATGTGCCAGTCCGGATCGGCGGTGCGCGGGTCGAGGCGGCCGGCACCGAGGTCGTGCGCGAGTTGCCGCGGGTCGGCGTAGGCCGCGGGATCCAGGCCATCGGCTGGCGCATCGGCGATGGCCGTGCGCCAGGCCTCGGCGGCGGGTCCCTCAGGCGGTGCTCCGCCTGAGGCACAACTCAGGGTGAGGAGGAGCGCGGCCCCGAGCCAGCCCCGGGCATGTCTCATCGACGGGTGGCGGTGTCCTGCTCCGGGCTGCGGCGGCGCAAGCGGGTCGCAGCGGCGCCCAGCGCGGTCAGCGCCAGCCAGGCCGCACCGGGCAGCGGCACCGCCTGGATCTGCAGCGAGGTGCCGAGTGCCGTCGGGTAGAAGGCCTGGTAGGTTGGCACGTAGCTGACGAAGGTACCCATGAAATCGTCCGCATCGCGCAGGCCGATGGTGGTGCCCTCGGTCGGGCTGCCGATGGCCCGGAACCCGAAGCTGCCCACCACGCCGCTGTCGGTGGCGTGATCGAAGCCGAGCGTGACCGTGCTGCGCGATCCAGCCGTCCCGGTGGTGACCGGCGAGTACACGTTCAGTTCCGTGCTGAACCCGGTGAAGAGCAGCTGCGCCGGATCGTAGTCGATGACCACCTGCCCGCCGAACAGCCCGGGGTGGCTGCCCGGAGCGTCGGTGGCGTTGAGCACGAGGTTGATGGTGAAGTCAGACCCCTGCTGCACGATGACCTGCGAAGGCTGCAGCGCGATCGTGGCTGCCTCGGCCTGCAGTCCCAGCAGGCCGAGGGCGGCGATGAGGGTGGTGCGGAATGGCGCGTTCATGATGGCTGTCCCTGCCGTGGAAGGATGATGCGGGTGGTCAGTCTTCATAGCGGCTGTGCAGCAGCCCCACGTCCTTGATGTGGCCCTGCCCGGCCAGCCGCACGTCGATGAGGTGGGCGATGCCCTGCACGCGGCCGGGTTCTCCCAGCAGCGCGCCCTGCACGATGCTGCCGGACTGCACATTGCTGGTGAACTGCGCCGGATCAGACAGCAGGTTGGCGCCGCTGACGCTGCCTCCCGCGCCAAAAGACCAGGCCGGGTTGGTCCAGTTGCCGGTCCACTTCGCCTGGCTGCCGAAGTCCACCGTGATGGAGGCGTTGGTGGCATTGTTCACCGACATGGGCCCGGCGAAGGTCAGCGAGATGCCCTCGCCGTTGAGCAGGCTCAGGCCGGAAGCCGAGGTGGCCGTGCCCCAGGCGAAGTACCCGGAGTTTCCGGCGCGGGTCTCGCGGTTGCCGTGGGCCCAGATATCGGCGGCGAGTTCGATGTATTCACCTTCGCCACCACGGATGACGCGGGCAATGGCCCGTGACTGTTCGGCGCCCGCGGTGCCGTTGGCGCGCATGTTCTCGTACTCGTCCTCCCGCCACTGGAAATTGGTGTCCATGGCCACCGAGTTGACCGGGTTGCTGCCGCCCGGATCCACGACGAAGCGGCTGCCATCGGGCGCGAGGTCGAAGCGCTTGAAGCTGGTGCTCTCCACGTCACCCGTGCTGGTCACGCCGCTGACGAAGGTGGCGAAGCCGCAGGGTGCGCCCGGATCGCAGGGTGCCACGATGTACCCGGGCGGGCCTTCGGCTGCTGCTTCCAGCTTGACCCGGCATCGATCGGCGAGACCCGAGCCGACGTCGCAGTCCCCGTGCGGCTCCGGCATGGCGAGGGAGACCAGCGGGCCGGCGGCGGCAGGCGCCAGGCTGGCCCAGGGGCCCCAGCAGAGCACATTGCCCGCCCCGCCGTTGGCGCAGGGGTCGATGGCTGCGGCAGGAGCAGGCGTCATCGCAGCGGCAACGGGTGCAGCCGGCTGCGCCAGCTGATCCTTGCAGGCATCGACGAGACGCTTGGGAACCGATTTCGGGTTCTCCGCCCAGCGCTCGAGGATCTTCGTGCAGTCCTGATCCTGCAGCGCGAGATCCGCGGCGCTGGCACCGAAGGACCAGCAGGCGAGCAGGCAAATGAGGGCGAGTCTGGCAGCGTGCATTGTTGTTGTTCTCCAGCCGGTGGTCTGGGCAGCCCCGGCGTATTTCTTGGTCTGGGGCGTCTGGCCCTGCCTACGTTGTACCCGAAAACCGCAGCGGTTTCATGCCCTGCGGCACCCTGTTGCGAAATTATTCCGGCGATATGTCAACACCGGCCGCATTCGGTCAAAAACTGCGGGCCAGCCCGAGATTCACGACGTGGCGGTCGTACTCGTAGATGTCCACGCCGGACTGGTTGTCGGTGTACACCCAGCTGCCTTGCAGCGCCCAGCCGGCCAGCAGGCCGTTGCGGAAGTCATGCTGGAAGCCGACCGTGTACCGCCATTCGTCGTCGTCACGCCCCTTGTTGAAGAGCGGCTCGCGCCCGTCGAAGTCGAAGCGCATGTAACCCGCACGGGCATAGACCATGCCGTTCTCCCAGGCCTGCGCGATGGCGCCGACGTACAGCTCCGGCCCCCGGTAGCCGAACCGGTCTTCGTCGGCGTCGAAGTCGTGATAGCCGATGCCGCCGAGCAGGGCCCAGCGGCGGTTGTTGAAGTAGCGGGCTGCCGATGCGTTGATTTTGCGGTCCCAGCCGTCGCGGCCGCTGTCGGTGCTCCGGTGGTAGTCGCGGTAGCCGATCGTGGCATCCAGGCCGAGTTCCCAGTCCGACCCGACCTGCCAGACCACTCCGGGATTGAGCGCCGTGAACAGGGCCAGCCTGCCGCTGCCGAGCCAGATCTGGTCGGCCTGCAGGCCGATGCTGGCCCGCCAGTGGCGGGGCACGATCCAGGCCGGGCCGGTGCGCAGCGTCAGCACGCCCAGGTTGAAGT
>JADYZO010000023.1 GCA_020853135.1 Gammaproteobacteria bacterium | reverse complement strand
GTTTAAGTGGCACTACAATTTCGAGGCGTCAGATGCCCACGTTGAGATGCCGGATGGCACGGTCCGGAATCTGCGGGTTGAAATCGCAGGCGCCCAGTTGAGCCGGACCGCACCTGCCGAGTGGAAGGTAAGCGACAAGCGGAGCACAGGGTAGCAGGGTAAGGGGAAAGAGGATACCGTGTCGGGATGGAAACGAACGCAGGGATGAACGGGGGCGAGGTGGAACGGCGCCGGCCGCAGACTGGGGAGCGAGAGAGGATCGTGGCGGAGTGGGCGGCGAGCGGGCGGACGGTGGAAGAGATGTCGGCGGCGACGGGCTGGACGACATGGACTTTGTACCGCTGGAGGGCGGAAGCGCGGGAGGGAAAGCGTCCGAGGAGGCGTGACTCGGAGCGGGCGATGGTGGCAGTGCCGCGGCCACCGGCAGGTGGGGTCTGGGTGGCGGAACTGCAGGTCGGCCAGGGCTGGACGCTGCGGCTGGCGGGCGGATGTTGCCCGGCATGGGCGGGGCAACTGGCCCGGGAGTTGAGTCGATGCTGAGCATCGGCCCGGGCACGCAGGTGTACTTGAGGCCGGGGGCGACGGATTTGCGCCTGGGCTACGAGGGCCTGTCCCAACTGGCGCGCAGGCAGCTGTCGGCCGATGCGCTGGGTGGCCGTGTCTTTGCGTTCTGCAACCAGGATCGCACGCGGCTGAAGCTGTTGCTGCACGACGGCAGCGGCTGGTGGCTTTGCAGCAAGCGGCTCGATGCGGGGCGCTTCACCTGGCCGGCGTCGGGGCCGGCCGATCCGCTGAGCGCGGCCCAACTCTGGGCGTTGGTCGCGGGCCTGGAGGTCAGTGGCTGGAAAAAACACTGGCGCCGGTGATTTTTTTGCAGGGAAAGCTTGACCTGCAGCCCATGGGTATCCATATTGTGGATATATGGATATTGCGTCACCCGACCCCGCAGAGTTGCAGGAGCTGCTGGTGGCGGAGCGTGCCGGACACGCGGCGACCCGGCAGGAGCTGGAGGCCGAAGTGGCGCGGCACCGGCAGACGGCACTGGAACGCGACGAGGCCAGAGGCAGGCTGCAGGCGCTGCTCAAGCGTTACTTCGGCCGCTCCTCGGAAAAGCTCGACCCGAACCAGCTGTCCCTGGCGTGGGCGGCGGTGCAGGACGAGCTGATGGCGGCCACGCCGCCGGCGGAGCTTCCCGCACCGCCGCCCCGCCCAACCTGTGCGCCAGCGCCGCGCCGTGCCCGGCGCCTGGAGGACCTGCCGGTGCTCGAAACGGTGGTCATCGATGTGCCGGCCGAGCAGAAGGTGGCCGCCGATGGCACCGCGCTGGTCAGGATCCGCGAGGAGGTGACCGATGAGGTCGATTATCAGCCGGGCAAACTCTTCCGTCGTCAGATCATCCGGCCGGTTTACGCCAGTCCCTCCCATGCAGGTGCACCGCAGATCGCCCCGCTGCCACCGCGCGTCATCCCGGGCGGCCAGGCCGGGCCCGGCCTGATCGCGCAGGTGCTGCTCTCGAAGTATGCCGACCATCTTCCGTTGTATCGCCAGGAGGCGATGCTCAGCCGCCTGGGTCCGGCGTTCACCCGCCAAGCCATGGGCGAGTGGGTCGGCCACGCGGCCGGTTTGCTCCGGCCGGTCTATGACGAACTTCGGCAACGGGTGGGTTCCAGCGGCTATGTTCAGGCAGACGAGACGCCGATCCGGGTGCTCGATCCGGCCCGGCCCGGGGCGGCCCGAGAGGCATGGCTGTGGACTTTCCTGGCACCGGTGGCCAAGGCAGTCGTCTTCGACTTCCGCTTGACGCGCAGCCATGAACCCGCGCTGGCCTTCCTGCGCGAGTTTCGCGGAGCGTTCCAGACCGACGGCTACCTCGCCTACGACAAGGCGCTGGACGTGCTGCCCCCGCAGATCCGGGCCGGCATCGTTCACTTCAACTGCCTGGCCCATTGCCGACGCGCCTTCGTCGAAGCGCTCGCATCGGGCGATGACCGCGCCGCCCCCTTTCTCGCCCAGATCGGCGCCCTGTATCACATCGAGTCCGAACTGCGTGAGGCCACCCCGCAGGCCCGGGCGCAAGCGCGAAGCACCCGCTCGCTCCCCTGGCTCGCGGCGATGGAACTGGCGCTGAAGAAAGCCTCCCTGGATCTGTCGATCCTGCCGCGCAGCGCTCTGAGCAAGGCCGTCGGCTACGCCCTCGCCCGCTGGCCCAACCTCACGCGCTTCGCCGAACCGGCCTACGGCCAGGTGCACATCGATTCGAATGCCGTGGAAAACTCGATTCGTCCCACTGCGATCGGCAGGAAGAACTACTTGTTTGTCGGCCATCCCGGCGCCGGCGGCCGCTCCGCGGTGATCTACTCGATACTCGGCACCTGCAAACTGCTGGGCCTCAACCCATGGCACTACCTGACCTGGGCACTGCCGCGACTGGCTGCCGCCACCAATCACACCGCCCACCGCTTCACTCCCCAGCTCTTCGCCAAAGAGTCCGGATGATGTCTGCCGAAGGCTGTTCGCTCCGTTTGCCACGACCCCAAGTCTACTAACCCCAAACACCAACCGCTACCCTGTACTCCGGTTGTCGCTTAC
>JADYZO010000022.1 GCA_020853135.1 Gammaproteobacteria bacterium | reverse complement strand
GGGCGATTCCCGCCGGCCAGCGAGCTTTTCCGTCCTGGATGAGGTTGCGCTCAAGGGCGCCCGCTGCGCGCTGTCCGGAGTCCGGATCCGTTTGCGACCCAGTGCGGGCACGTTGCGCCCCTTGATCGCTGCGGATCCCGTCTTCTTCCGGCGTGTGGTGCTGGTTCGACGGTTCATGACTTCCCCTGTTTGCGTGCGAAAAATTTCATGATGGCCGCATGGCCGCCTATTGCAAACCATGGCACGGATCCGGCTCGTGCGGAGCACGCCACTTGTCCATGCCCCGGCAGACGCCGACATCAGTATTGCCGCCACTGACCGTTGCAGACCACATCACACGGTCGCTTCAGGCATGCCGTATCGCTGGTGCCCGTGGGCCTACTGATCGAGCCCCAGCTCGCGCATCTTGCGCGCCAGCGTGTTGCGCCCCCAGCCGAGCAGGCGGGCGGCCTCCTGCCGGTGCCCCTGGGCACGGGCCAGGGCGGCGCGGATCAGCGCCTTCTCGAATTCGGGCAGTGCTGCATCGAGCAGCGGCACGGCCGCATCGGCCTCCAGCTGCTGCGCGGCCCAGCGCGCGAGGCCCGCGGACCAGTCGGGTGCCCCTGACGGGGATGCGCCGCTGCCGCCGAGCTCGGCGGGAATGTCGGCCGCCTGGATTTCCGCGCCCGGGGCCGTCACCGTGAGCCGGCGGCAGGCATTCACCAGCTGGCGCACGTTGCCCGGCCAGCCGCAGCCCTTCAGCAACGCCAGCGCATCGGCGGTCACGGTCTTGGGACTGGTGCCGAGCTCGCGGGCCGCCTCGCGCAGGTAGTGGCCGACCAGCAGCGGGATATCCTCACGCCGCTCGCGCAGCGGCGGCGTGGCGATGTGGATCACGTTCAGCCGGTGGAACAGGTCCTCGCGGAAGCGCCCTTCGCGCACCGCCACGTCCAGGTCCTGGTTGGTGGCGGCGATGATGCGCACGTCCACCCGGATCGGCTGCTGGCCGCCGACCCGGTAGAACTCCCCTTCGGCCAGCACGCGCAGCAGGCGGGTCTGCAGCGCGGGTGACATGTCGCCGATCTCGTCGAGGAACAACGTGCCGGTATGCGCCTGCTCGAAGCGGCCGATGCGCCGGGCATCCGCGCCGGTGAAGGCGCCGCGCTCGTGGCCGAAGAGCTCGGATTCCAGCAGTTCGGCCGCGATGGCCGTGGTGTTGAGCGCCACGAAGGGTCTCGCCGAGCGCGGGCTGTGCTGGTGCAGGGCGCGGGCCACCAGTTCCTTGCCGGTGCCCGACTCCCCGGTGATGAGCACGTTCATGCTCGAGCGCGACAGCCGGCCGATGGTGCGGAACACCTCCTGCATGGCCGGCGCCTGGCCGATCATCTGCGGGATGACCGGTTCGCGCAGGACCGTGCCGTCCTGCAGCCGGCCGGCCGTGCGCGCCGCACGCCAGACCAGGGCCACGGCCTCGTCCACATCGAAAGGCTTGGGCAGGTACTCGAATGCACCGGCGCGATAGGCCGCCACCGCGCTGTCGAGGTCGGTGTGCGCAGTGATGACGATGACGGGCAGCGCAAGTCCCTGCACCTCCAGGCGGCGCATGAGCGCGAGGCCGTCCACGCCCGGCATGCGCATGTCGGTGATGACGACGTCGGGATGCTCCGGCCCGAGCGCCGCCAGGAAGGACTCTGCCCCATCGAAGCTGCGTGTGGCGATGCCGGCCCCCGCCAGCGCCTTGTCGAGCACCCAGCGGACGGAGGCATCGTCGTCCACCACCCAGGCCTGCAGTGGTGTGTCGTTCATGCACGCACCCCGTGTTCGTCGGACGGCGCGGCCGGCTCGATGGGCAGACGCAGCATGAACACCGTCTGGCCGGGCCGCGAGCGGTACTCGATGAGGCCACCGTGGCGGCTGAGGATTTCCTGGGCCAGCGGCAGCCCGAGGCCGGTGCCGCTGCTGCGGCCGGACACCAGCGGGTAGAAGATCGAGTCACCGAGTGCCGGAGGCACGCCGGGGCCATCATCCTCCACCTCGATGCTGGCCACCAGCCGATGGCGCCCGCCGCCGATGATCCAGTTGGTCAGCACGCGGGTGCGCAAGCTGATGTGGCCGGACTGGCCGACCGCCTGGGCGGCGTTGCGCACGACGTTGAGCACGGCCTGCAGCAACTGGTCGCGGTCCACCGGGACCGGCGGCAGGCTCGGGTCGTAGTCACGCACCAGTCTCACCCCTCCCGGCACCTCATGCGCGACCAGGAGGCGCACCCGCTCGAGGATCTCGTGGAGGTTGGCCGGCTCCCGGCGCAGGCTGCGGGCCGGACCGAGCAGGTTGTCCGTCAGCGTGGCAAGGCGGTCCGCCTCGCCGATGATGACGCGCGTGTATTCGCGCAGCGCCGCCGTCGGCAGCTCGCGCTCGAGCAGTTGCGCGGCGCCGCGCAGTCCGCCCAGCGGGTTGCGGATCTCGTGGGCCAGCTGGTGGAGGACGCGGCGGCTGGCGTCGTGCTGGCTGATCAGTGCCTGCTCGCGATCGATGTGCCGCCACTGGGTGGCATCGATCAGCTCGATGATGACGGTCTGGCCGGCCTCGGTGGTGACCGGCGTGGCGCGGGCGGTCACCTGCATGACCTCGCCCTGCTGGTACGGCGGGTGCAGCGGGAAATCATGGCCGAACGTCCGGCCGCCGGCCACCGCCCGCCCGATCAGCGCGCTGAGCGGTGCCAGGTCCGGATGCAGCGCGGACAGCTGGCGGTCGCGGGCCTGGTTGGCGCTGGTGCCGAGGAGCGATTCGGCGGCCGTGTTGAGCTGGCAGACCCGGCCGTCGGGTGCCACCACGACCACTGCCGTCGTCAGCGCGTCGAGGACGGCCGGGGCAGGCGGGCTGTCCGCGGCTGCCGTGGTCAGCTCCCACCGCCAGGCGCAGCAATGGACGTCTGCTGCACCATGAAGGTGGTGGGTTCACTGCTGAAGAGCACCGCACCGGTGCCATCCACCACCTGTGCCTTGAGCGTGTGCACGCCGCGGAACACATCCTGGAGTTGCAGGTCGGTGGCCCCCTCGGGCAGGTCCCGGGCGGTGCCGTCCACCAGCAGGCGCAGGAAGTGTCCGGGCCGGAGCTCGGGACTTACGCGCATGGACACGTGGACCTGGCCACCGACATTCCACAGCACCTCTTCCTGCGCGGGGCTGGCGATCTCCAGCGATTCGTAGCGGGGTACGGCCGCCTTCTGGCCGCCCTTGGCGGCAGCAGCCGCAGGAGCCGGCTTGCTGGCTGGCGCCGGGGCCGCATACCGCGAGGATTCCTCGATGCGGATCTTCTCCGCACCGGGCTGCCACTGGTCGGAATAGTGGGCCTGGCCGGCCGCATCCACCCAGCGATAGACATCCGTGGCAGCGGCCGGCAGGGCCAGCAGGAAGACGAGCGGGAACAGCTTGCGCATGCCGCAAGCATACCCCCCCGGCACCCCGCCGGACCACCACGCCGCACGACGATTAAGTCAAAGCCCGCCGCCCGGCGCCCACCGGGCTACAGGCTGTAGTAGAGCTCGAACTCCACCGGGTGGGTGGTCATGCGCACCCGGGTGACGTCCTGCATCTTCAGCGCGATATAGGCGTCGATCAGGTCGCCGGAGAACACATCGCCCGCCAGCAGGAACTCGCGGTCCCGGTCGAGCTCGTTCAGGGCCTGCTCCAGCGAGAAGGCCACCTGCGGGATCAGCTTCTCTTCCTCCGGCGGCAGGTCGTAGAGGTCCTTGTCCATGGCCTCGCCCGGGTGGATCTTGTTCCTGATGCCATCGAGGCCCGCCATCAGCATCGCCGAGAACGCCAGGTACGGGTTCGCCGTGCTGTCCGGGAAACGCACCTCGATGCGCCGGCCCTTGGGGCTGGAAATCGGGATGCGGATCGAGGCCGAGCGGTTGCGCGCCGAGTAGGCCAGCATCACCGGCGCCTCGAAATGGGGTACCAGGCGCTTGTAACTGTTGGTGCTCGGGTTCGTGAAGGCGTTGAGCGCCCGGGCATGCTTGAGGATGCCACCGATGTAATACAGCGCCAGTTCCGACAGGCCACCGTAGCGGTCGCCCGTGAACAGGTTCTTGCCGCCCTTCGCCAGTGACTGGTGAACGTGCATGCCACTGCCGTTGTCGCCGACCAGCGGCTTGGGCATGAAGGTGACGGTCTTGCCATAGCTGTGCGCGACGTTCTGGATGACGTACTTGAGGAGCTGCACCTCGTCGCCCTTCTGGACGAGGTGGCCGAACCGTACGCCGATCTCGCACTGGCCGGCGGTGGCCACCTCGTGGTGGTGGACCTCCACGGCGATGCCCATCTGCTCCAGGGCCAGACACATGGCCGAGCGGATGTCGTGCAGGGAATCCACCGGCGGCACCGGGAAGTAGCCGCCCTTGACGCCCGGACGGTGGCCGATGTTTCCGCCGTCCTTCTCCGCGCGGCTGGAATTCCAGGAGGCCTCGGCGGAATCCACCGAGTAGAACCCGCTGTTGATCGTGGAGCCGTAGCGGACATCGTCGAAGATGAAGAACTCGTTCTCCGGGCCGAAGAAGGCCTGGTCGGCGATGCCGGTGGACTTCAGGTAGGCCTCGGCGCGCCGGGCCAGCATCCGCGGGCAGCGCGAGTAACCCTGCATGGTCGAGGGCTCGAGGACATCGCAGCTGATGTTGATGGTCGCGTCCTCGCTGAAGACATCGAGCCTGGCGGTGGCCGGGTCGGGCATCAGGACCATGTCGGACTCATTGATGCCCTTCCAGCCGGCGATCGAGGAGCCATCGAACATCTTGCCGTCCTCGAACAGCGACTCATCGGCCAGGCTGGCCGGGATGGTCACGTGCTGTTCCTTGCCCCGCGTGTCGGTGAACCGCAGGTCGACGAACTTGGCTTCCTTTTCCTTGATGAGGTTCTGTACGTCAGCAGGCGTCATTGCACGTTCTCCGGATGGGCAGCGGCAGGGCTGTTCATGCAAAGCATGAAGCGTGCCATGGGTAATCCAAGGGTAACTCATTCATTTCCCGGCCTTTATCGACCAGCGCCGGGGTGTGCTGCGCGCTATTGTAGGGCAATGCCCCGCCGGGAAGCACAGGAACAGTGCACGGCGGAGCCTGCACGCGGAGTCCGCCGCCGGCCTGCGGCCGCGGCAAACAAGGCTATACTTCGGCGCCTGATTTTCCGTGGATTCCGCGCGTGACCGCCACCCGTCCCCCAGCCACCTTCCAGGACCTGATCCTGGCGCTGCAACATTTCTGGGCGGATCGCGGCTGTGTCATCCTGCAGCCCTACGACATGCCCATGGGTGCCGGCACCTTCCACTCGGCCACCTTCCTGCGGGCCATCGGGCCGGAACCCTGGAGCGCGGCCTACGTGCAGCCCAGCCGCCGGCCCACCGATGGCCGCTATGGCGAGAATCCCAACCGCCTGCAGCACTACTACCAGTTCCAGGTGATCATCAAGCCCTCGCCGGATGACATCCAGGACCTCTACCTCGACTCGCTGCGCGCACTCGGCATCGACCCGCTGGTCCACGACATCCGCTTCGTCGAGGACAACTGGGAATCACCCACCCTCGGCGCCTGGGGTCTCGGCTGGGAAGTCTGGCTCAACGGGATGGAAGTCACGCAGTTCACCTACTTCCAGCAGGTGGGCGGCCTTGATTGCCGGCCCGTGAGCGGGGAGATCACCTACGGCCTCGAGCGCATCGCCATGTACCTGCAGGGCGTGGAGAGCGTCTACGACCTGACCTGGACCCACGGCCCCTTCGGGCGGGTGTCCTACGGCGATGTGTTCCACCAGAACGAGGTGGAGATGTCGCGCTACAACTTCGAGTGTGCCGACACCGGGGTGCTGTTCGCGCGCTTCGACCAGGCCGAGCGCAGCTGCAAGGCGCTGATCGACCAGCGGCTCACCCTGCCCGCCTATGAGCAGGTGCTCGAGGCCTCGCACAGCTTCAACCTGCTCGATGCCCGCCAGGCCATTTCGGTGAGCGAACGCCAGCGCTACATCCTGCGGGTGCGCGAGCTGGCCCGCCTCGTGGCCCAGGCCTACTACGACAGCCGCGAGGCGCTCGGCTTCCCGATGGGCAATGCGGCCCGGCCGGCCGCCTGAGCCGATCCTACCGGAGTATCTGCCGATGCCGGCGCATGCCGACTTCCTCGTCGAGATTGGTACCGAAGAGCTGCCGCCCCGGGCGCTGCGCGACCTCGAACTCGCCTTCCGCGCCGGCATCACCAGCCGGTTGCAGGCCGCCAGTCTCGGTGGTGGCGCAGCACGCTCGTTCGCCACCCCGCGACGCCTGGCGGTGCTGGTGCCCGGCATCGCCGTCGAGCAGCCTGCGCAGCGCATCGAGAAGCGCGGCCCGCCGCTGAAGGTGGCCTGCGATGCGGCTGGCAACCCCAGCCGTGCAGCCCAGGCGTTTGCCGAAACCTGCGGGGTGGCGGTGGAGGCACTGGAGAAACTCGAGACCCCGGCCGGGTCCTGGCTGGTGTACCGCGGCGAGCAGGCCGGCCGGCCGGCGGCCGACCTCCTGCCGGGCATCGTCACCGAAGCGCTCGCCGGACTGCCGGTGCCGCGGCGCATGCGCTGGGGCAGCCGCGATGTCGAATTCGTCCGCCCGGCGCACTGGCTGGTGATGCTGCTCGGGGATGCGGTGGTGCCTGCGGAAATCCTCGGGCTGCAGTCCGGCCGGCAGACACGCGGACACCGGTTCATGTCTGACGGGGCCATTGGGCTGCGCAGCCCCGCCGATTATCTGCCGGCGTTGGCCGGCGCGGGCCACGTGCTGCCCGATTTCCAGGAACGGCGCGGGCGCATCCGCGAGCTGGCGCTGGCTGCCGGGCGCGAGCTCGGCGGCGAGGCGGTCATCGAGGAGGCCGTGCTCGATGAAGTGACGGCCCTGGTCGAGTGGCCGGCCGCGGTCACCGGCCGCTTCGACCCAGCGTACCTCGAGCTGCCCGAGGAGGTGCTGATGGCGACCCTGCAGGGCCACCAGCGCTACTTCCCGGTGCGCGGACCCGGCGGGCAGCTGCTGCCCAACTTCATCACGATCAGCAACCTGCGCAGCACCGACCCGCGGCAGGTGCAACTCGGCAACGAGCGGGTCGTCAAGCCACGCCTGGCCGATGCCGTGTTCTTCTGGGAACAGGACCTGCGCAGGCCACTCGCGGCGCGCGAGCCCGCCCTCGCGGACATCGTCTTCCAGCGCGGCCTCGGCAGCCTGCGCGACAAGTCCGCACGGATGGCGGCGCTCGGCGCGCAGATCGCCGGGCGGCTGGGCTGCGAGGCGGCTGTCGTCCAGCGGGCGGCGTTCCTCGCCAAGACCGACCTGACCACCGACCTGGTCAGGGAATTTCCCGAGCTGCAGGGGCGGATGGGTTACTACTACGCCCTGCGCAACGGGGAGCCCGAGGCGGTGGCACTGGCCATCGAGGAACAGTACCTGCCACGCCAGGCGGGCGGCCGCCTGGCCAGCAGCGGGCCTGGCCGCTGCCTCGCCATCGCCGAGCGGCTCGACACGCTCGCCGGTGTCTTTGCCCTCGGCAAGCGGCCGAGCGGCAACAAGGACCCTTTCGGCCTGCGGCGAGCCGCGCTGGGCCTGGTCCGCACGCTGATCGAGGGTGGCATCGAGCTGTCGCTGCCGGAGATGATCACCGCCGCACTGGCATTGCAGCCCGCCAGCGTGGCGGATCCCGCAGCGCTCGGCCGCGAGCTCTACGATTTCCTCATCGATCGCCTGCGGGCCTGGTACCTCGACGGCCAGGCGCCCGGCTTCGCTGCCGGCGAGGTGACCGCCGAGATGTTCGAGGCCGTGCGCCTGCGTGCGCCGGCCTCGCCGCTGGATTTCCACGCAAGACTGCAGGCGGTGCGCACCTTCATGGCCATGAGCGAGGCACCGAGCCTCGCGGTGGCCAACAAGCGCATTGCCAACATCCTCAAGGGCGCTGCCGAACCGCTGCCCGAGGCGGCCGATCCGGCACGCTTCGAGGCGGCCGAGGAGCGCAGGCTGCACGAGGCGGTCACCGCCCTGCTCCCGCTGCACCAGGCCGGGCTGGCCAGCCGCCGCTATGGCGAGGTGCTGCAACGGCTGGCGGGGTTGCGCGACCCGGTGGATGCCTTCTTCACGGCCGTCATGGTGATGACCGACGACCCGGTACAGCGGCGCAACCGCCTGGCGCTGCTCCAGGGCCTGCGCCGGCTGTTCCTCGACGTGGCCGACCTCTCCTGCCTCAACGCCTCCTGAGCATCGGGAGCAGCCGATGACGGCAGGAGCGCTCAGGCTGGTGGTGCTCGATCGCGACGGGGTGATCAACCGGGAGTCGGGCGACTTCATCCGCTCGCCAGACGAATGGGTACCGCTGCCTGGCGCAGCGGAAGCCATCGCGCGACTGACCGCAGCCGGCTACTCGGTGGTGGTTGCGACCAACCAGTCGGGCGTGGGCCGCGGGCTGTTCAGCCTCGACACCCTGGCGGCAATCCACCGGAAGATGACGGCGACCATCGAGGCCGCCGGCGGCCGGCTGACGGGCATTTTCGTCTGCCCGCACGCGCCTGGCGAGGGCTGTGACTGCCGCAAGCCGCTGCCGGGCCTGATGCACCAGATCGAGGCGGCCTACGGTGTGCGCCTGGCCGGCCGGCCGGCAGTCGGGGATTCCGCGCGCGACCTGCGGGCGGCGCAGGCCGTCGGTGCGCGCGCCATCCTCGTGCGCACCGGCAACGGCCGGCAGACCGAGGCGCAGCTGGCCAATGAGCCAGGCATCGAGGTGTACGACGACCTGGCGGCCGTTGCCGCGGTCCTTTGCGGGGAAACGGCATGATCGGGTCGCTGGTCTTCACCACGCTGATGTTCGTGACCATTCCCCCCTATGCACTGACGGCAGTCCTCGTGCGGCCCTTCGGCGTGCCCGCCTCCTACCGGGTGGCCGTGGCCTGGGCGCGGCTGATGATCGGCCTGTGCCAGCGCCTCTGCGGGCTCGGCATACGCATCGAGGGCAGCGAACACCTGCCCCCGGTGCCGGGCGTGGTGCTGATGAAGCATTCCTCGGCCTACGAGACCATCGCGCAGATGCTGCTCTTCCCGGCCCAGTGCTGGGTCCTGAAACGGGAACTGATGTGGACGCCGTTCTTCGGCTGGGCGCTGGCCGCCGTCCGGCCGATCGCCATCAACCGCAGGGCCGGCAACAGCGCGGTCAACCAGGTGGTCGAGCAGGGGCGACGCCAGCTGGCCGACGGGCGCTGGGTCGTGGTGTTCCCCGAAGGCACGCGCATGCCCCCGGGCGAGACGCGCCGCTACGGCATCAGCGGCATACTGCTGGCGCAGAAGGCACCCTGCCTGGTGGTGCCCGTGGCCCACAATGCCGGCGATTTCTGGCCGCGCCGCGGCCTGCGCAAGCGTCCCGGGACGGTGGTCTTTCGCATCGGGCCACCCATGGACCCGGCCGGGCGCGACCCGCGGCAATTCAGCGAAGAGGTGCAGCGCTGGATCGAGGCCGAGGTGGCCGAACTGCGCAGCCAGCACAGCTGAGCCGGCGGCTCAGACGTCGAGGTTCGCCACCGTCAGGGCATTGCGCTCGATGAACTCGCGGCGCGGCTCGACCTGGTCACCCATCAGCGTGGTGAAGATCTCGTCGGCGGCGACGGCGTCCTCGATGCGTACCTGCATGAGCCGGCGTGTCTGCGGATTGACCGTCGTGTCCCAGAGCTGCTCGGGATTCATTTCGCCGAGACCCTTGTAGCGCTGGATCGTCTGGCCCTTGCGCGCCTCGTCGAGCAGCCACTCCATCGCCTGGCGAAAGCCGGCCACCTCCCGGCGCTCCTGCCCGCGGGTGACATGGGCACCCGTCCCGATCAGTCCCGCCAGGCTCTGCCCCAGGTCGGCCAGCTGCGTGTACTCGGCCGACTCGAAGAAGCGCATGGACAGCTCGTGGAACTCGACGATGCTGTGGCGCTCGCGCTGGATGCGGATGCCGGTGGGGCCATCGCCGCTTTCCAGCAGGCTCAGCCGGTAAGCCGCGCCTCCCCCGTTCAGGCTGGCCCGCAGCGCCTTGTCCAGGTCGCCAACCCAGCCGCTCATCCACGCCGCATCGGCCAGCCGCTCGTGGCTGACGGCGGGGGCATAGATCATCTGCTCGAGTACCTGGCGATCGTAACGGCGACCCAGCCGCTCGGTCACCGCCATCACCCGCAGGAACTTGTCGGCCAGCGCGGCGAGCGCCGTGCCCTGGATCGGTGGTGCTGCGGCGTCCACGTGCAATGCGGCACCCTCGAGGGCAACGTTGACCAGGTAGGCATTCAGCTCGGCATCGTCCTTGACGTATTGCTCCTGCTTCCCGCGCTTGACCTTGTAGAGCGGCGGCTGGGCGATGTAGACGTGACCGCGGACGATGAGCTCGGGCATCTGCCGGTAGAAGAAGGTCAGCAGCAGGGTGCGGATGTGGGAGCCATCGACGTCGGCGTCGGTCATGATGATGATGCGGTGGTAGCGCAGCTTCTCGACGTCGAAGTCATCGCGGCCGATGCCGCAGCCGAGCGCCGTGATGAGCGTGCCGATCTCGTCGCTGGCGAGCATGCGGTCGAAGCGGGCCTTCTCGACGTTGAGGATCTTGCCCTTCAGCGGCAGCACGGCCTGGGTGCGCCGGTCACGGCCCTGCTTGGCCGAGCCGCCGGCGGAATCGCCCTCGACAAGGAAGATTTCCGAGAGCGCGGGATCCTTTTCCTGGCAATCGGCCAGCTTGCCGGGCAGGCCGGCGATATCCAGCGCGCCCTTGCGGCGGGTCAGCTCGCGCGCCTTGCGGGCCGCTTCGCGCGCCCGCGCCGCCTCGACGATCTTGGCGACGATGATGCGCGCCTCGGCGGGGTGCTCGAGCAGGAAGGCCTCCAGCTGGCCGGCCACCACGGCCTCGACGACGCCCTTGACCTCCGAGGACACCAGCTTGTCCTTGGTCTGGGAGGAGAATTTCGGGTCCGGCAGCTTCACGGACAACACCGCGGTCAGGCCTTCACGGGCGTCATCGCCCGTCGTCGGTACCCTGTCCTTCTTGCCGCTCAGTTCCCGTTCGATATAGCCATTGAGGGTGCGGGTCAAAGCGCTGCGAAAGCCGATCAGGTGGGTGCCGCCATCCTTCTGCGGGATGTTGTTCGTAAAGCAGAACATGTTTTCCTGGTAACCATCGTTCCACTGCATGGCTGCTTCGACGAGGATCCCGTCCTGTTCGCGGGAGATGTAGACAACTGACGGCTGGATCGGAGTTTTATTGCGATTGAGGTGCTCGACGAAGGCCCGGATGCCGCCCTCGAACTGGAAGACTTCCTGCCGGTCATCACGTTCATCGGTGAGCTGGACCCGGATGCCCGGGTTGAGGAAGGACAGCTCGCGCAGCCGACGGGCCAGGATCTCGTAGCTGAACTCGACGTTGCTGAAGATTTGCCGGCTTGGCTTGAAACGGATGACGGTTCCGGTCTTGTCGGTGGTGCCGGTCAGCCTGAGCGGGGCTTCGGGGTCGCCCATGCGGTAGCGCTGCTCATGGATTTCGCCGCTACGGAAGATGGTGAGGTCGAGGGTCTCGGAAAGCGCGTTTACCACCGAAACACCCACGCCGTGCAGGCCACCGGAGACCTTGTAGGAGTTCTGGTCGAACTTCCCGCCGGCGTGCAGTACCGTGAGGATCACCTCGGCGGCCGACACGCCCTCTTCGGGGTGGATGTCGACGGGAATACCGCGACCGTTATCGCCAACGGTGACTGATCCGTCCTGGTGAATGATCACCGTGACTTCGGTACAAAAGCCCGCGAGCGCCTCGTCGACGGAGTTGTCGACGACCTCGAACACCATGTGGTGGAGACCGGTACCGTCATCGGTATCGCCGATATACATGCCGGGCCGTTTGCGTACGGCGTCAAGCCCACGTAAGACCTTGATTGTGCTGGAATCGTATGCTTCGGCGCCGGTCATCAGCAATGTCCGCCAACAGGAATTTCGTGAATTATAACAAAGCTTTAGCGTTGCCGTGTTCCACGTGGAACAATTTCCCGCCATCAGGGAACGGCAATCCAGCCGTGCTGATGCACGCCATGAACACCTGCGCCGGGGCGCTCGCGATGGCCGCCAGGAAGGCCGCCAACCGGACACCATCGAGATCGGCTGCCGGCTCATCCACGATCAAGGCGATGCGCTTGTCCTCTCCAGCTGCAACCAGACCGACCTGCGCCAGTACCAGCGCCGCACCGAGCAGCTTCTGTTGACCCTTGGAAGCCCGCCAGCGGGTGGCCTCTGCGTTGATTTCACAGCGCAGATCGGCTCTCTGGGGTCCAGCCCGGGTGAACCCGGCGAGTCGATCCGAATCCCGGTTCGCCTCCAGGGTCGCGGCCAGCGTTTGCTCCTGGTTCCAGCCGGAAAGATAAGTCAGGGACACCTCGGCATCGAGTAGCCGCCGGCCCACTGCCTGGAATTCAGAAGCCAGGCGTGCCGCATGGCGACGCCGCTGATCGTCCACCACGGTTCCTGCCGCGGCCAGCTCGGCTTCCCAGACCCGCAGCACGGCATCCGTTGCCTGCTCCCGCAGGGCCGCGTTCCTCTGGGCGAGGGCACGGCGAAAGATCCGCCAGGCGTTGAGATATCCTGGTTCCACGTGGAACACGCCCCAGTCGAGAAGCCGCCGTCTCGGTTCGGGCGGACCTTCGGCCAAATCGCTGATCTCCGAATCGATCGCCTGGATACCAAAGCGAGCCGCCAGATCGGCAGCGCCGCAGCCCGCATGGCCGGCGACGTGGATATCCAGACCGCCGGCCGCAATCCCCACCCCCAGATACACCCTTCCCGTCGACTCGATGACGTGCCCACCGATCTCGACCCGCGTCCCCTGCCGGCCGATCAGGATCCTGTTGTCCGAGCCACGAAACGAGCGGCCCCGGCCCAGGAAAAAAATGCTCTCCAGGAAGGAAGTCTTGCCGGCGCCATTGGCGCCCGTGAAGACATTCAGGCTGGCGTCAAGATCGAGCGCCGCCGATTCGATGCAGCGGAAATTCCTGACCCTCAGGTCGGCCAGCAAAGACAGGGGCTTACTCGCGCGGCAAGACTACAGCCGCATGGGCATTACGACATACTTGGTGTGGCTGCCTTGACCAGGGCGGATCAGGCAACTGCTGTTCGCGTCGACGAAATCGATTTCCACCTCATCGCCATCGACCGCCGCCAGCGCATCGAGAAGATAGGTGACGTTGAACCCGATTTCGATGGCCGCGCCCGCGTAGTCCACCTCGAGCTCGTCCTGCGCCTCTTCCTGGTCTGGGTTATTCGCTTGAATCTTGAGGATATTCTTGCCCAGCTCGAGGCGTACGCCACGGTATTTCTCGTTCGAGAGGATCGCTGCACGCTGGAGTGCGCCACGCAGCGTTTCACGTCCGGTCTTCAGGGTGACAATGCCGCTGGCGGGAATGACGCGTTCATAGTCCGGGAAACGGCCATCGATCAGCTTGGAGGTGAAACGTATGCCGCCCAGGCTCGCCTGGAGGTGATTGCTGCCGATGGTCAGCTCAACCTCTTCCCCGCTCCCGAGCAGGCGGTGCAGTTCCACTACACCTTTGCGTGGCAGGATGACTTGTCCAGACGTAACATCTTGATTTTCAATTGCAATATCACAAAGTGCCAGACGGTGGCCATCGGTGGCCACCGCACGCAGGCGCTTCTTGCTGGTCTCGAGCATCAGGCCATTGAGGTAATAACGCACGTCCTGCTGGGCCATCGAGAACTGGGTCTTGTCCAGCAACCGCGCCACCTCCTTCTGCGGCAGTTTCACGCGACTCACCGCCTCGACCTTGTCCACGAGCGGGAACTCGCCCGCCGGCAACGTCGATAGGACGAAGCGACTCCGGCCGGCCTTGATGACCAGTCGGTCGCCGTCGAGTTGCAGGCCGATGTTCACGCCCTCCGGCAGGGCCTTGGTGATGTCGAGGATCTTGCGTCCCGGCACCGTGATCTCGCCGGGCACTTCCACCTTCTCCGTTGCAGCCTCGGCGACCAGCTCCACCTCCAGGTCGGTTGCCGTCACCGTCAGGCCGCCGTTCCGGGCGACCAGGAGCACATTGGCGAGGATCGGCATCGTTTGCCGCCTCTCCACGACACCGATGACCGACTGCAGGGGCTTGAGGAGCGCTTCGCGCGAAATCGACAGCTTCATGGGGAATCCCGATCCAGACTAAAGAATATCCTGAATATCTGAATATCCTGATAGTGATGATTATGCCCGAGGCTCAGGTGCATAAGGCAGCTAATCGCTGCTGTCCCAGCCGCTTGCAGCGGCCATCCGGCTGTATAAGCCGGCGTCCATGCTGCGTGTCCACTGTGCGTAAGCTGTTGGCCGATTCGCCGCCCAAAACTATCCACCGTCATTCCACAGGCACTACCGGTACCTGTCGACAGCTCCGGCATGAACTCAACCGGTCAGCGTGCGCAGCAGGTTCTGGTAGTCCTCGCGCACGCGCGTATCGGAGCCGCGCAATTCCTGGATGCGCCGGCAGGCATGCAGCACGGTCGTGTGATCGCGCCCACCAAAGGCATCACCGATCTCCGGCAGGCTGTGCCGCGTGAGTTCCTTGGCAAGGCTCATCGCCATCTGGCGTGGCCTGGCCACCGAGCGGCTGCGACGGTGCGAGAGCACGTCGGCGACACGGATCTTGAAATACTCCGCCACGGTCTTCTGGATGTTCTCGATGGTCACCAGGCGCTCCTGCAGCGCCAGCAGGTCGCGCAGCGCGTCGCGGGCGAACTCCAGGTCGATGGCCCGGCCCGTGAAGCTCGAGTTGGCCATCACCCGGCGCAGGGCGCCCTCGAGCTCACGCACGTTGGAGCGGATCCGCTGGGCCATGAAGAACGCGACTTCCTCCGGCAATTCCACATTCTCGGCCGCGGCCTTGGTGATCAGGATCGCCGCGCTCGTTTCCATCTCCGGCGGCTCGACGGCCACGGTCAGCCCCCAGCCAAAACGGGATTTCAGCCGCTCCTCCAGGCCGGACACTTCCTTGGGATAGCGGTCACAGGTCAGCACCACCTGGCGCTGGCCTTCCAGCAAGGCATTGAACGTATGGAAAAATTCTTCCTGTGAGTGGTCCTTGCCGGCAAAGAACTGGATGTCGTCGATGAGCAGGGCGTCGAGTGAGCGATAGGCCTTCTTGAATTCGCTGATGGTGTTGTGCCGCAGCGCCGACACCATGTCCTGGACGAACTGTTCTGAGTGCACGTAGGCAACCCGGGCGCTCGGCCGCCCGGCCAGGATGGCGTGGCCGATACCCTGCATCAGGTGTGTCTTGCCGAGGCCCACCCCGCCGTAAATGAACAGCGGGTTGTAGGCCGCCCCGGGATTGCGCGCCACCTGCATGGCCGCCGCGCGGGCGAGCTGGTTGCTCTTGCCCTCCACGAAGCGCTCGAAGGTGTAGCCCGGGTTGAGCTTGCTCCCCAGCAGAGCGGACTTGGGCGCCGGCGGGGCGCCCAAGTCCCTGACGATCGCGGGGGCCGCCTCACGTGCACCGATCTGCAGGACCACCGTCGGGGTCGGCGGGTCCGTGTCCCGGGCGACGACCTCGCGGATGCGCCCGAGGCAGCGATCGGTCACCCAGTCGACGACAAACCGGTTGGGAGCCAGCAGGCGCAGGGTGCCGCCATCCTCGATGGCCTGCAGCGGCCGGATCCAGGTGTTGAAGTCGGTTTCGGAAAGGTCTGCCTGCAGTTGCCGGAGACAGCCGCTCCAGAGGGATGTCGCCACGCGTTGGACCCTGCTGTGTTGCTCGTTGTGGTTCGGGATGGCGGGGGCGAGAGTCTATACGTTCCCGTCGCAGCTTATCCACAGGCATGTCAGGATTGACAGTACGCGGCTGCCTGCGTAACCTTTCGGCCTCTTTGACCGGCCCATCGTCTTGTTTCCGGAAGGCTTTTCCCCGCCATGAAGCGCACATACCAACCCAGCAAGCTGAAACGCAGCCGCACTCATGGATTCCGGAGCCGCATGGCCACGCGTGGCGGTCGCCTGATATTGAAGCGGCGACGCGCCAAGGGCCGCGCCCGTCTGACTCCATAGATTGTCGGCACCAGCCGCGGGTGCGCAGACGCAGCGTCGGCCACACAGTTTTCCGGTTTGCCTCAGGCTGACACGCGCAGCCGATTTCGAGGCGGTCTTCAAAGAAGGACGGCGCTCAGCCGATCAACTGTTCACCGTGTTGTACCGCCCCTCCGGCCTCGATCATGCCCGCCTCGGCATGGCTGCTTCGGCAAAGCGCATACGCACGGCGGTGGGGCGCAACCGCATCCGCCGCCTGATCCGCGAGAGTTTCCGCCAGGGCGCCATCCGCCAGCAGGGCCTCGACATCGTCGTGCTCGTCAAGGAGCCGGCGGTCGCCGCAGACAACGCCGCCCTCACCGCCAGCCTTGCCGCCCACTGGTCACGCCTGCAGCGTGCCACTGCGGCGCGGGCCTGAGCCATGGGCGCCTCGCTCGTCGAAAACCTGCGCTTCATCCTCTGGGTGGCGGTCGTCGCGCTGCTCTGGAGTGGCTACCAGGCTTGGCAGCTCGACTACGCGCCGGCACCGGCCGCCACATCCGCAACGGCCCAGCAGCAGCCGGCTGTCGCACAGCCTCCCGCCAGCAGCCTGCCGGCCATGCCGGGCGACCAGACCGCTGCCGCAGCGCCCGGCGCCCCGCCAGCCGTCCCGCCGGAGCCAGCCGCAGTCCAGGGCCAGATCATCCACGTACGTACCGACGTCTTCGACGTGGAGATCGACACCCTTGGCGGTGACCTGCGCAGCGTGAAGCTGCCGGTCTATCCGGTGCACAAGGACCAGCCCGACATACCCGTGCAGCTGCTCGACCCGGCACCCGACCGGCTGTTCGCCATTCACACCGGCCTGCGCTCGGGCGCAGGCGCTCCCGAGGCCAGCCATCTCGTCCTGATGCAGGCCGGGCGCAGCGATTACCAGCTGGCCGCGGGTGCCGATGAGCTGGCCGTCACGCTGACCTGGGAAGCGCCCGGACAGGTGCAGGTCACGAAGACCTACCACTTCCACCGTGGCAGCTATGACATCGGCCTGGACTACACGGTGCGCAACCTCGGCACCGAGCCCTACAGCGTGGCCAGCTACCTGCAGGTGCAGCGGCTGAACAACCCGCCGGCCCGTTCCTACTTCAACGTCGATTCCTACTCCTTCACCGGCCCGGTGGCCTACAACGGCAGCAAGTACACCAAGCTGGACGTCAAGGAGATGGCGGCAGCGCCGTTCACCCAGCAGCTGGCCGGGGGCTGGATCGCCAGCATCCAGCATCACTTCCTGGCGGCAGCCGTGCCGCCGGCCGCGCAGGTGTACAGCTACGACGGCACGGTCAGCAACAACATCTACACCCTGAACGCGATCGGACCGGCGACGGTGGTGGCCCCCGGCGGCCAGGCCGAGCTCAACGCGCAGCTGTTCGTGGGCCCGAAGCTGCAGGCGCAGCTCGAGCAGGTCGCCAACGGGCTGAAGCTGACGGTGGACTACGGTCGCCTCACGCTGCTGGCCCAGCCCCTGTTCTGGCTGCTCGAGCAGATACACAGGCTGGTCGGCAACTGGGGCTGGTCCATCATCCTGGCGACACTGCTGATCAAGGCCGCCTTCTACAAACTCACCGAGACCAGCGGGCGTTCCATGGCCCGCATGCGCAAGCTGCAGCCGCGCATGCAGGCGATCCAGGAGCGCTACAAGGACGACCGTCAGAAGCAGAGCGAAGCGCTGATGGAGCTCTACAAGCGCGAGAAGGTGAATCCCGCCGCCGGCTGCCTGCCGATGCTGATCCAGATCCCGTTCTTCATCGCCTACTACTGGGTGCTGCTGGAGAGCGTGGAAATGCGCCAGGCACCCTTCATGCTCTGGATCACCGACCTCTCCACGCGTGACCCGTACTTCATCCTGCCGCTGCTCATGGCCGCCGTCATGTTCCTGCAGGGCCAGCTCAACCCGGCGCCGCCCGACCGGACCCAGGCCCTGGTGATGAAGTGGATGCCAGTGATGTTCGCCGGCATGTTCGCGTTCTTCCCCGCGGGCCTGGTGCTCTACTGGCTGACCAACTCCGTGCTCTCGGTGGCCCAGCAGTGGCGCATCAACAAGGCCATCGCCGCCGACTGAGCCGGTACCGCCGCGCGGCCCGCCACGCGGCTTGCGCCTGGCCGTGACCGCTGCCGACACCATCGTGGCGCGCGCCACGCCGCCCGGCCGTGGCGGCATTGCGGTGATCCGCGTTTCGGGCCCCGCAGTGCCAGCCCTCGCACAGCAGCTGCTCGGTACGCTGCCGCAGCCCCGCCACGCCACCCTGGCCGGCTTCCGCGACGCCGGCGGCGAGGCGCTCGATCTCGGCCTGGCGCTGTACTTCCCCGCGCCGCATTCCTTCACCGGCGAGGACGTGCTCGAGCTGCACGCCCACGGCGGCCACGTGCTCGCCGAGCTGCTGGTGGAGCGGGTGATGGCGCTCGGCGCGCGTCCCGCCCGCCCCGGGGAGTTCACCGAGCGCGCCTTCCTCAACGACAAGCTCGACCTCACCCAGGCCGAGGCCATCGCCGATCTCATCGACGC
>JADYZO010000021.1 GCA_020853135.1 Gammaproteobacteria bacterium | reverse complement strand
GGAACATCTTGCCGGCGCCGAACAGGTCGCCGACCACGTTCATGCCATCCATGAGCGGCCCCTCGATCACGTCCAGCGGCCGCGCGGCCTGCAGGCGCGCCTCCTCGGTGTCGGCGACGATGAACTCATCGATGCCCTTCACCAGCGCGTGGGAGAGGCGCTTCTCGACCGGCCACTCGCGCCAGGCCGCATCCGCCGCGACGGCACGCGTGCCGCCGTCGTCGCGGTAGCGGCCGGCCATGTCGAGGAGGCGCTCGGTGGCGTCGGACCGGCGGTTGAGGATGACGTCCTCCACTGCCTCGCGCAGTTCCGCGGGAATGTCCTCGTAGATGGCGAGCTGCCCGGCGTTGACGATGCCCATGCCCATCCCGGCGCGGATGGCGTGGTAGAGGAACACCGAGTGCATGGCCTCGCGGACGCGGTTGTTGCCGCGGAAGGAGAACGACACGTTGGAGACCCCGCCGCTGATGGACACGCCGGGCAGCCGCTGCCGGATGGCGCGCGTCGCCTCGATGAAGTCCAGGCCGTAGGCCGCGTGCTCCTCGATGCCGGTCGCCACCGCGAAGATGTTGGGGTCGAAGATGATGTCCTCGGCGGCAAAGCCGGCCTGCTCGCGCAGCAGCCGGTAGGAGCGCTCGCAGATCGCCACGCGGCGCCCGACGCTGTCGCCCTGGCCCTGCTCGTCGAAGGCCATGACCACCGCCGCGGCACCGTGCCGGCGGATTTCGCGCGCCTGGTGCAGGAAGGCCTCCTCGCCCTCCTTGAGGCTGATGGAATTGACGATGGCCTTGCCCTGCACGCACTTGAGCCCCGCCTCGATCACCTCCCAGCGCGAGGAGTCGATCATCACCGGCACCCGGGCGATGTCCGGTTCGCCGGCCACCAGCTTGAGGAAGTGGTCCATGGCGGCGACCGAGTCGAGCATGCCCTCGTCCATGTTGACGTCGATGACCTGCGCGCCGTTCTCCACCTGCTGGCGGGCCACCACCAGCGCGCCGGCGTAGTCATCCGCGGCGATCAGGCGGCGGAACTGCGCCGAGCCGGTGACGTTGGTGCGCTCGCCGACATTGACGAAGAGCGATTCAGGGCCGATGTTGAGCGGCTCGAGTCCCGCCAGCCGCAACTTCGGCTCCAGCTGCGGCAGGGTGCGCGGCGGACAGGCGGCCACGGCCTCGCGGATGGCGCGGATGTGCGCCGGCGTCGTGCCGCAGCACCCGCCCACCAGGTTGAGGAACCCCGCGCCGGCAAACTCGCCGAGGACCCGCGCCATGTGCCCGGGCGTGTCGTCGTACTGGCCGAACTCGTTCGGCAGGCCCGCATTGGGATGCAGGCTGACGCCGGTGTCGGCGATGCGGGAGAGTTCGGCCACGTAGGGCCGCAGGTCCTCGGCGCCGAGCGCGCAGTTCAGCCCCACCATGAAGGGGCGGGCGTGGCGTATGGAGTTCCAGAAGGCCTCGGTGGTCTGGCCCGACAGGGTGCGGCCCGAGGCATCGGTGATGGTGCCCGAGACCATGACCGGCACCGGCCCGCCGAGTTCGTCGGCGAGCTTCATGACCGCGTAGAGCGCCGCACGCGCGTTGAGCGTGTCGAACACCGTTTCCACCAGGATGAAGTCCGCGCCGCCCGCCAGCAGGCCGGCGGCCGCTTCCGCATAGGTCGCGACCAGCTCGTCGAAGCTGATGTTGCGCAAGCCCGGGTCGTTGACATCGGGCGACAGCGAGGCGGTGCGGTTGGTGGGCCCGAGCACGCCGGCGACGAAGCGCGGCTGCCCGGTGCGCTGCGTCACCTCATCGGCCACCTCGCGGGCGATGCGCGCCGCGGCCAGGTTCAGCTCGCCCACCAGCTCCTGCAGCCCGTAGTCGCCCTGGGCGGGCGCCGTCGAGCTGAAGCTGTTGGTCTCGACGATGTCGGCGCCCGCCTCGAGGAACTCGCGGTGGATGTCGGCGATGATCCCCGGCCGGGTGAGCGACAGCAGGTCGTGGTTGCCCTTGAGCGGCTTCGGGCAGCCGGCGAAGCGCGTACCCCGGTAGTCCTCCTCCGTCAGCCTGCGCTCCTGGAGCATGGTGCCCATGGCGCCGTCGAGCAGCACGATGCGCCTGGCCAGCAGGGCCTGCAGCTGCGCAAACCGCTGGTGGCGGTCCCCTGCCCGGGCGCTCACGAGGCGGCCTCCGCGGCCTGCGGCCGCAGCCCGAGCGCATAGCAGATGGCGTAGGTCAGCTCCGCGCGGTTGAGCGTGTAGAAGTGGAATTCATCGACGCCGTGATGGCGCAGCCGCCCCACCTGCTCGATGGCCACGCTGGCGGCGATCATCTGCCGCGTCTCCGGATCCTCGTCCAGGCCTTCGAAGCGCTGGTGCAGCCAGGCGGGCACGCTGGCGCCGCAGCGGCCGGCGAAGCTGAGCAGCTGCGAGAACTTCGCGATGGGCAGCAGCCCCGGCACCAGCGGGCCGCGGATGCCGGCCCTGTCGCAGGCATCGCGAAAGCGCAGGAAGCGGTCGACATCGAAGAAGAACTGGCTGATGGCGCGCGTGGCGCCCGCATCGAACTTGCGCTTCAGGTTGTCGAGGTCGAAGGCCGCGCTCGGGGCTTCCGGGTGCACGTCCGGGTAGGCGGCCACCGAGATGTCGAAATCACCGACTTCACCCAGGCCGGCCACCAGATCGGCGGCCCAGCCGAAGCCCCCGGGGTGCGGCTGGTAGCGGGTTTCGCCCGCCGGGGGATCACCACGCAGGGCGACGATGTGGCGGATGCCCTCGTCCCAGTAGCCGCGCGCGACGCCCAGCACCTCCCCCCGGCTCGCGCCCACGCAGGTGAGGTGCGGCGCGCAGGTCAGCCCGGTCTCGCGCACGATGCGCCTGACGATGGCGTGGGTGCGGTCGCGGGTGGAGCCATCGGCCCCGTACGTCACCGACACGAAGCGTGGCTGCAGTGGCGCCAGCCGCTGCACGGCCTGCCACAGGCCGGCCTCCATCGCAGCGGTCTTCGGCGGGAAGAATTCGAAGGAAACCTGCACGGCTGGCGTGGCTCCTCCTGCTGGTGCGGCATCAGTCATCATGGTTGTCGGTCCTCTGCCGCGGCGTGGCCGCGGTGGCTGTCAGCAGGGCGAACCCCGGGCTGCGGGCGGGAAACCAGGCGGGACTGCCCGGCCTGAGGCCGGCCGCGCGCAGCATCGCGGCCAGCTGGTTTTCGAAGAGGCCGCCAGCCTCGCCACCGGCGGGCGGCAGGCGCAGTGCCGCGGGCAGGATGCGGTCGAGCACCAGCAGGCGGCCGGCCGGGCGCAGCACCCGGGCGGTCTCGGCGAGCGCCCGCTGCGGGTCCGTGCTGAGCGACAGCACCTCGTCGAGGACCACCAGGTCGAAACTCAGGTCGGGGAAGGCCAGCGCATGCATGTCGCCGGCGCGGATGGTGCAGTGGGCCAGGCCCGCCTGCTGGAGGCGCGAGCGCGCCAGCACGCGCATGCCACGGGAGATGTCGAGGCCCACCGCGCTGCGCGCACGCGGTGCCAGCAGGCCGAGCAGCGCGCCCGCGCCGACGCCGATGTCGAGCACGTCGCCGACGGGCTGGCCGCCGAGGGCGTCCTCGAGCGCCTGGCGCAAGGCCGCCTCGCCGGGCCGCCCGGCGGCGGGCTCCGCCCAGCGCCGCGGGCCGGTGGGCGCGGCGAAGGCATAGCGCTCGCGCTGGCGGCGGATCCCCGCCATGCGGTCCTGGTCCGCCGCGATCGTGGCATCTCCCGCCCGGGCCAGGCCCAGCACGCGATCGAGGAGGTCGGCCAGCACGATGCCGGGGTCGAGGCGGTAGTAGACCCACTGGCCGTCGCGAAAATGGGCGACGAGGCGGGCCGCGGCGAGGAGGCGCAGGTGGCGTGACACCCGCGGCTGGCTCTGGCCGAGCACCTCGACCAGCTCGCCCACGGTTGCCTCCCCGCCAGCGAGCAGCGCCAGCAGCCGCAGGCGGGTGGGGTCGGCGCTGGCCTTGAGGAACTTCAGTGCCGCATCAGCTGTCATTTTTTCATTATAAGGAAATCTTTATATAAAAATCTCCTGATTTCCATAATGCTGAATATTCCGGGTCTACCGGAGCAGAGGGAGAAGCGGGGTGGGGGCCAGAGCCGGAACCCGGACCAGGGCCGGGGTCGGGGTCGGGGTCGGGAGCAGTCGCCCGGCGGGCGGATGTCAGGAGCCGAGCTTCCTGCGCAACAGCCCGTTCACCTGGGCCGGGTTGCCTTTGCCCTGGGTGGCCTTCATCACCTGGCCGACGAAGAAACCAAAGAGCTTGTCCTTGCCCGCGCGGTAGTCAGCCAGCTGGCCCGGGTGGGCGGCGATCACCTGGTCGATCACCTGCTCGAGGGCGCCCGTGTCGGTGATCTGGCGCAGGCCCTTCCGGTCGATGATCGCATCGGCCCCGCCCTCGCCGGCCCACATGGCCTCGAAGACTTCCTTGGCGATCTTGCCGGAGATGGTGTCGTCGGCGATGCGCCCGAGCAGACCCGCGAGGGCCACCGGGTCGACCCGTGCCGCCTCGATGCCGAGCCCGTCGCGGTTGAGCGCCGCGGCCAGTTCGCCATTGACCCAGGTCGCCGCCAGCCGCGCCTGGCCGGCACCCAGCGCCGCCACCACGGCCTCGTAGTAGTCCGCGATCTCGCGGCTGGCGGTGAGCAGGGCGGCATCGGCTGCACCGAGGCCGCACTCCGCCGTGAAGCGCGCCGCCTTGGCGTCGGGCAGCTCGGGCATGGCGGCACGCACCTCCTCGATGGCCGCCTCGCTGATCTCCAGCGGCAGCAGGTCCGGGTCGGGGAAGTAGCGGTAATCGTTGGCCTCTTCCTTGCTGCGCATCGGACGCGTCTCGTCCCGGTCCGGGTCGTAGAGCCGCGTCTCCTGCACGATGCGCCCGCCGTCCTCCAGCACCCCGGTCTGCCGCCCGATCTCGAACTCGATGGCGCGCTCGAGGAAGCGGAAGCTGTTGAGGTTCGTGATCTCGGTGCGGGTGCCGAGCTGCGTGCTGCCCGCCGGGCGCACCGACACGTTGGCATCGCCGCGGAAGGAGCCTTCCTGCATGTTGCCATCGCAGATGCCGATCCAGCGCACCAGCTGGTGGATCTTGCGCATGTAGGCGGCCGCCTCCTTCGCCGAACGCAGGTCCGGTTCGGAGACGATTTCCAGGAGCGGCGTGCCGGCACGGTTGAGGTCGATGCCCGAGAGGCCGTGGAAGTTCTCGTGCAGGGACTTGCCGGCATCCTCCTCGAGGTGGGCGCGGGTCAGGCGCACCGTCTTCCCGCTGCCGTCATCGAGCGTGATGCGCACCGCGCCGCCCTGCACCACCGGCAGCTCGTACTGGCTGATCTGGTAGCCCTTGGGCAGGTCCGGGTAGAAGTAATTCTTGCGGGCAAAGACCGAGCGGGGCGCGATGCCGGCGCCCACCGCCAGCCCGAAGCGCACCGCCAGGCGCAGCGCCGCGGCGTTCAGCACGGGCAGGACGCCGGGGTAGCCGAGGTCCACCAGGCAGGCCTGGGTATTGGGCGGTGCCCCGTAGGCGGTGGCCGCGCCGGAGAAGATCTTCGAGCGCGTGGCGAGCTGGGCGTGGATCTCCAGCCCGATGACGGCCTCCCAGCCGCCGGTGCTCATCGGGCCGCCCCCGCCGGCTGCGCGGGCGGCTGCCGGCGGTGCCAGTCGGTGGCGCACTGGTACTGGTGCGCGACGTTGAGCACGGCGGCTTCGCCGAAGGCGGGGCCGATGAGCTGCAACCCCACCGGCAGGCCGCGGGCAAAGCCGCAGGGCACGGAGATGCCCGGCACGCCGGCGAGGTTCACGGCGATGGTGTAGATGTCGTTCAGGTACATCTGCACGGGGTCGCCGGTCTTTTCGCCCAGGCGGAAGGCGGGCGTCGGCGTCGTCGGACCGGCGATCACGTCCACCTTCGCGAAGGCGCTGCGCAGATCCCCGGCGATGAGCCTGCGGACCTTCTGCGCCTGCAGGTAGTACGCGTCGTAGTACCCGGCCGAGAGCACGTAGGTGCCGGTCATGATGCGCCGGCGCACCTCGGCGCCGAAGCCCTCCTGGCGCGAGCGCTTGTACAACTCCTCGATGGAGCCGGCAGCCTTGCTGCGGTGGCCAAAGCGCACGCCATCGAAACGCGCCAGGTTCGAGGAGGCCTCCGCCGGGGCCACGATGTAATAGGTGGGCACCGAGAGCGCCAGGTGCGGCAGCGAGACCTCGACCAACTCGGCGCCGAGGCCGCGCAACACCGCGAGTGCCTCCTGCACGCGGGCCCCGCAGTCCGCATCGAGGCCCGCGTCGAAGAACTCGGGCGGCACGCCGATGCGCCGGCCCGCGAGCGGCCGGCCGAGTTCCGCCGTGTAGCGCGGCACCGGCATGTCGGCACTGGTGGAGTCCCGCGGGTCGAAGCCCGCCATGGCCTCCAGCAGCAGCGCCGTGTCCTCGGCGCTGTGCGCCAGCACGCCGGCCTGGTCGAGGCTGGAGGCGAAGGCGATCATGCCGTAACGCGAGACGCGTCCGTAGCTCGGCTTGAGGCCGGTGATGCCGCAGAGCGCCGCCGGCTGGCGGATCGAGCCACCGGTGTCGGTGCCGGTGGCGGCGGGCACCAGCCCGGCGGCGACCGCCGCGGCCGAGCCACCCGAGGATCCGCCCGGGGAGCGCTCCAGGTCCCAGGGGTTGCGCACGGGGCCGAAGAAGCTGGTCTCGTTGGAGGAGCCCATGGCGAACTCGTCCATGTTGGTCTTGCCGAGGCAGACGGCGCCTGCCGCCGCCAGCCGCTCCACCACGGCGGCATCGTAGGGGGACACGAAACCGGCGAGCATCCTCGAGGCGCAGGTGGTCGCCACGCCGCGGGTGCAGAAGATGTCCTTGTGGGCGATGGGCACGCCGGTGAGCGGGCCGCCCTCGCCCCGCGCCAGGCGGGCATCGGCCGCAGCGGCGGCCGCCAGCGCCAGCTCCGGCGTGACGGTGATGAAGGCATTGAGCGCGGTGTCCTCGCGCCCGATCCGGGCCAGGGCCGCCTCGGTCAGTTCCCGGCTGCTGAGGCGCCGATCCTGCAGGGCGCGGGCCAGTGCCGCGACACCACGATCCTCCACGGCAGTCCTCCCCTACTCGATGACCCGGGGCACGAGGTACAGGCCATCCTCGGCAGCCGGGGCATTGCGCTGGTAGAGCTCGCGGTGGTCGGTCTCGGTGACCTCGTCGGGCCGCAGCCGCTGCGCCATGTCGAGGGGGTGGGCCATGGGCTCCACGCCGCGGGTATCGACCTGCCTGAGCTGGTCGACCAGCTCGAGGATGCGCGAGAGCTTGGCCAGGTGGTCGGCGGCCTCCTCCTCGCTCACGCCAAGACGCGCCAGGTGGGCAATGTGATGCACGTCCCGTTTGCTCAGGGTCACGCGAAAGAGCCTTTGGATCAGCCGCTTAGGAAAGCGCGCATGATACACCCGCGGTTGTGAAAAAACCCCCTCGTTGCTAGAGTAGCCAACCACTCCGATCACGGGTCGCGGAGTGGTTTCCACGGGTTTTCCGGCTTCAACTGGGTTGCGCGCATGCTGAAGAAGCTCCTCGGCTACTTCTCGAATGATCTGTCCATCGATCTCGGGACCGCCAACACGCTCATCTATGTACGCGGGCAGGGCATCGTCCTCGACGAACCCTCCGTCGTGGCCATCCGTGACGAACCCGGCCGCGGCGGCAAGTCGGTGGAGGCCGTCGGCGCCGAGGCGAAGAGCATGCTCGGGCGCACGCCGGGCAACATCACCGCCATCCGCCCGCTGAAGGACGGCGTCATCGCCGACTTCACCATCACCGAAAAGATGCTCCAGCATTTCATCCGCAAGGCGCATCCCGGACGCTACTTCCGGCCGAGCCCGCGGGTGCTGATCTGCGTGCCCTACGGCTCCACCCAGGTGGAACGCCGGGCCATCCGCGAATCAGCCGAGGGCGCGGGCGCACGCAAGGTCTTCCTCATCGAGGAGCCGATGGCCGCGGCCATCGGCGCCGGCATGCCCGTGCACGAGGCCCGTGGCTCCATGGTGCTCGACATCGGCGGCGGCACGGCCGAGGTGGCGATCATCTCGCTGAACGGCATCGTCTACGCCTCCTCGGTGCGCGTCGGCGGCGACCGCTTCGATGACGCGATCATCAACTACGTGCGCCGCAACTACGGCATCCTCATCGGCGAGGCCACCGCCGAGCGCATCAAGAAGGAGATCGGCTCGGCCTACCCCGGCGACGAGGTGCGCGAGATCTCCGTCAAGGGCCGCAACCTTTCCGAGGGCGTGCCGCGCAGCTTCAGCCTGAACAGCAACGAGATCCTCGAGGCCCTGCAGGAGCCGCTGCAGGGCATCGTCGGCGCCGTCAAGGGCGCGCTCGAGCAGACGCCGCCGGAACTCGGCGCGGACGTGGCCGAGCGCGGCATCGTGCTGACGGGCGGCGGCGCCCTCCTGCGCAACATCGACAAGCTCCTCATGGAGGAAACTGGCCTGCCGGTGGTCGTGTCGGAAGACCCGCTCACCTGCGTGGCGCGCGGCGGCGGCCGCGCCCTGGAACTGATGGACGAGCAGGGCATCGGCGTCTTCAGCCTTGACTAGCGGGGCGGGGAATCCGGGAGCCGCCTGCTCATCTCCCCCGCGAGGCGAGTAGGCGGCTCCCGGATTCCCTGGACCATGGCGCTCCCGACACGCGACAGCGAGCCCAGACTGTTTTCCGGACCCGCGCCCGGGCTGCGGCTCGTGGTCCTGGTCACCTTGTCCATCGTGCTGATGGTGCTGGACCACCGTGACCAGCACCTCGCCCGCATCCGCGGCTACCTGGCGGCCGCGCTGTACCCGCTGCAGGAGGCGGTGGACGCCCCCTTCGCGGCACAGCGCTGGATGGCGACGAACCTGGCCGCACGCGACAGCCTGGTGGCGGAGAACGGGCAGCTCAGGCGCGAGATCCTGCTCGGCAGCGCGCGCCTGCAGCGCCTGGCGGCCCTCGAGGCGGAAAATGCCCGCATGCGCGCGCTGCTCGACTCCACCCCGAAAGTCGGCAACAGGGCGCTCATCGCCGAGATCCTCTCGGTCGACATGGACCGCCTGCGCCAGCGCGTCGTGCTCAACCGCGGCAGCCGTGATGGCGCCTTCGTGGGCCAGGCCCTCATCGATGCGCGGGGCGTCGTCGGCCAGATCACCCGCGACCGCGGCACCAGCAGCGAGGCGCTGCTCATCACCGATCCCGACCACGCCGTGCCGGTGGAGATCGTCCGCAACGGCCTGCGCACCATCGCGCTCGGCACCGGCGATCTCGAACGCCTCTCGCTGCCCTTCCTCGCCCGCAATTCCGACATCAAGGCCGGGGACCTGCTGGTCAGCTCGGGGCTGGGCGGCAGCTTCCCCGCCGGTTACCCGGTGGCCACCGTGCAGGAGGTGCGCGGTGACAGCGGCGAGCCCTTCCTCGTGGTGAGCGCGCGCCCCGAGGCGGCGCTCGAGCGCATCCGCGAAGTGCTGCTGGTGCAGCCGCCGCCGGCCGACGTCGCCGCGCCGCCCGAGGACCGCCCGCTGCCGCCGCCACCACCCGCCGCGGCCCGCATGGGCAAACCGGCAGGCAGGCAGGCCGGCGCTGCCCAGCCCGGCACGCCTGCGCCGGGCGGCAACGCAGCGGCCGCAGCGCCGGCCGGCGCACCGGGTAGCGTGCCGGCGCCGGCCACGGCGCCGCCACCCGCCCCGGCGGAGCACGAGGAATGAGCCGCAGCCGCACCAGCCCGGTCATGCTCTGGATGACGCTGCTCGGCGCCACGGTCCTGGCGATCACCCCCCTGCCGACGGCCGCCGAACCCTTCCGCCCGCCGTTCCTGACCATGGCCGTCATCTACTGGAGCATGATGTGGCCGCGCCTGTGCGGCCTGCTCACCGCCTTCATCTGCGGCATCATCCTCGACATCCTCCACGGCGGCCTCCTCGGGCAGCACGCCCTGTCGCTGGTGGTGGTGTCCTTCCTGACGGTGCGCTTCCACCTGCAGATCCGCATCTTCCCGCTCTGGCAGCTGACCGCCACGGCCACGCTGCTCATGGCCATCGACACCTTCTTCGTGTTCTGGTCGGACGGCATCGCGGGCTACCCGATCGGCGGCCTCGCGCGCTGGGCGCCCGTGCTGGCCGGCGGCATCAGCTGGGCGCCGGTCATGGCGCTGCTCGACAGCCTGCGCCTGCGCGCGGAAAACCGCCGCAAGCGCTTCGCCTGAGATTGTTCCGCGCATGGCCTACGGCGCACGCATCAAGGACCACGGAGCCGAGCAACGGTTGTTCCTCGCGCGGCTGATCGTCGCGCTGGTCTTCATCATCACGCTCGCGCTGGTCGTCGTCACGCGCCTGGTGCAGCTGCAGGTCGTGCAATACGACGATTACTCGGCCCAGTCCCAGGGCAACCGCATCCGCATCCAGGCCGTGCCACCCACCCGCGGGCTGATCCTCGACCGCAATGGCCGCGTGCTGGCGGACAACCAGGCGAGCTTCGACCTGGTGCTCACCCCCGAGCAGGTGCCCGACCTGGCGGACACGCTCGGGCGGCTGGTGGCCACCGGCCTGCTGGCTGCGGACGAGCTGGCGGAAATCCGCACGGAGATCGGCGCGCACCGCCGCTACGAGGCGGTCACCATCCGCGGCCACCTGAGCGATCTCGATGTCGCCCGCTTCGCGGTGAACCGCCCCTACCTGGAAGGCGTGGAGATCAGGGGCCGGTTGTCGCGCAGCTACCCCTACGGTGGCGCGCTGGCCCACGCGCTCGGCTACGTGAGCGGGCTGAACGCCGCCGACCTGAAGGAGGTGGATCCGGTCGCCTACGCCGGTACCGCGCAGATCGGCAAGGTCTCCGTGGAACGGTCCTTCGAGGAAGCGCTGCACGGTGCTCCAGGCCAGGAACAGGTGCTGGTCAACGCCCGCGGCCGCAGCCTGCAGACGCTGGAGCGTTCCGCCGCACGGCCCGGCGACGACATCATGCTGGCGCTGGACCTGGACACCCAGCTGGCCGCCTACGAGGGGCTCGGCAGCCGGCGCGGGGCGGTGGTGGCCATCGACCCGAAGAACGGCGAGGTGCTCGCCTTCGTCAGCACGCCGGCCTTCGACCCGAACGTGATCAGCGCGGGGCTGTCGCGCAAGGCGTACAACGCCCTGCAGGAGGACATCGACAAGCCGCTGTTCAACCGCGCGCTGCGCGGCACCTACCCGCCGGGCTCCACGGTGAAGCCCATCGTCGCACTGGCCGCGCTCCACCACGGCACCCTCACGCCGGCCGACCACGTCTATTGCGGCGGGTCCTACTCCCTGCCCGGCAGCAGCCATCGCTACCGCGACTGGAAGCCCGAGGGCCACGGGTCGGTCAACCTGCAGAGCGGCATCGAGCAGTCCTGCGACGTGTACTTCTACCAGGTGGCCCGCGAGCTCGGCATCGACCGGCTCAGCGGCTTCATGCGGGAATTCGGCCTCGGTGCCGCCACGGGCCTGGACATGCCCGGCGAGAAGGGCGGCCTGGTGCCCTCCCCGGAGTGGAAGCGCGGCGCCTTCAAGCGCGCCGCCCTGCAGGTGTGGTTCCCCGGCGAGACGCTGATCACCGGCATCGGCCAGGGGTACATGCTGGTGACGCCGGTGCAGCTGGCCCACGCCACGGCCACCATCGCCGCCCGCGGCACGCGTTTCCGCCCGAGCATGCTGCTCGCCACCCGCGATCCGCTCACCGGCGCCATCGCGCCGGCCACGCCCGCGGTGCTGCCGGCCATCGACGCCGTCAAGGCCGGCGACTGGGATGCCATCATCGAAGGCATGCACGGCGTGCTGCAGGGCGCGCGCGGCACGGCGCGCGCCGTGGGCGCGCTGGTGCCCTTCCAGGTCGCGGGCAAGAGCGGCACGGCCCAGGTCTTCACCGTGGCGCAGTCGCAGAAGTACAAGGCCATGGATGTGGCCGAGCGCATGCGCGACCATGCCCTGTTCGTCGCCTTCGGCCCGCTGGATGACCCGAAGATCGCCGTCGCCGTGGTCGTGGAGAACGGCGAGAGCGGCAGCAAGGTCGCCGCGCCCATTGCACTGAAGGTGATGACCACCTACCTGCGGGCAGGGCTGCCGGGCGCATGAACACCCCGCGCGACAGCGAGCGCGACTCGCGCCTGGACATCCTCGGGCGGCTGCTGCGCTGGGCGCACCTGGACCCGCCGATGCTCACCGGCATCCTCGCCATCCTGACGTTCGCCACCGTGGTGCTCTTCAGCGCCTCCGGGCAGAGCTGGGGCATGATGCAGGCCCATGCCGTGAAGGTGGCCGTGGCGATGGCCGCCATGCTCGTGGCGGCACGGGTCGACCCGGCATGGCTGCGCCGCGGGGCGCCCTGGCTCTACCTGGCCGGCCTCGGGCTGCTGGTCCTCGTGCTCGTGACCGGCGACATCGCCAAGGGTGGCCAGCGCTGGATCGATGTCGGCGTGCGCTTCCAGCCCTCGGAGATCATGAAGCTCGCCGTGCCGCTGACCCTGGCGCGCGTGCTGCACGAGCGCCCGCTGCCGCCCTCGCTGGCGCTCATCACCGGCTGCCTGGCGATCATCCTCGTGCCGACCCTGCTCATCGCCGTGCAGCCGGACCTCGGCACGGCGGTGCTGATCGTGCTCACGGGTGGCACCGCCATCTTCCTCGCCGGGCTCGGCTGGCGCTACATCACCGGGGCGCTGGCCCTCGTGCTGGCCGCCATGCCGGCCCTGTGGTTCGTCATGCACGACTACCAGAGGAAGCGCGTGCTGACGTTGCTCGACCCCGACAGCGATCCGCTCGGCGCCGGCTACCACATCATCCAGTCGAAGATCGCCATCGGCTCGGGCGGCGTGTTCGGCAAGGGCTGGCTCAACGGCAGCCAGGGCCAGCTCGAGTTCCTCCCGGAGCGCTCCACCGACTTCATCTTTGCCGTGATCGGCGAGGAATGGGGGCTGATGGGTGCGCTCGCGCTGCTGGTCCTCTACCTGTTCGTGGTGGGCCGCGGCCTGTACATCGCCGCCACCGCCCCCGACACCTTCACGCGCGTGCTGGCCGGCAGCCTGTCCATCACGTTCTTCTTCTACGTGTTCGTCAATTCGGCGATGGTCACGGGGCTGATCCCGGTGGTGGGCGTGCCCTTGCCGCTGGTGAGCGCAGGCGGAACCTCCATGGTCACGCTGCTGACCGGGTTCGGCATCCTCATGTCGATCCACACGCACCGCCGGCTCGGTGATGCCGTGCGCCGCTGATGAGGCACAATAGCCGCATGCTGCGCACCTCCCTCCCCGCAACGGCCGCACTGGCCGCCCTGCTGCTGGCCGCCCCGGCGAGCCACGCCCTCGACACCAGCCGCGAGGACGTGCAGGCCTGGGTCAACAGCCTCGTCCGGGAACAGGGTCTCGACGCCGATTACCTGCTGGCGACACTGGAGAATGCGCGGTCGCAGCCGGCGATCCTCGATGCCATGGCCCGGCCCGCCGAGCGCAGCAAGACCTGGGCGGAGTACCGCGCCATCTTCATGACCCCTGAGCGCATCAGGGCCGGCGTGGCGTTCTGGCAGGCGCATGCCGGGGAACTGGCCAGTGCCGCGGACCGCTCGGGCGTACCCGCCGAAATGCTGGTGGGCATCCTCGGCGTGGAGACCTATTTCGGCCGGCACACCGGCAAGTACCGCGTGCTCGACAGCCTCGGCACGCTGGCCTTCGACTACCCGCCGCGCAGCAGCTTCTTCCGCAGCGAGCTGACCCAGTTCTTCCTGCTGGCGCGTGACGACGGGGTGGACGTGGACCGGGTCCTCGGCTCCTATGCAGGGGCCATGGGCGCCCCGCAGTTCATGCCGAGCAGCTACCGCGCCTACGCCGTGGACGGCGATGGTGACGGGCGGCGCGACCTCTTCAACAGCTGGCCCGATGTGTTCGCCAGCATCGCCAATTATTTCGTCGTCCACGGCTGGACGAGCGGGGAAGCGGTGGTGGCCAGCGGCACGGCCACACGCCCGCTCGCTCGCAAGCCGGCCGACAACAAGCTCGCGGCAGGCGACACCGTGGCCGGGCTGCGCAGGCTCGGCCTGCGCTTCGGCGCCAGCCCCGGCGACCATGCCCCGGCCGGTCTGCTGGTCCTCGATGGTGCCGCGGGCCCGGAGTACTGGGTCGGCTTTCGCAACTTTTTCGTCATCACCCGCTACAATCGCAGCGTCATGTACGCCCTGGCGGCCCACCAGCTTGGCCAGGCGATCGGTGAGGGCGTGCGCGCGGCCCCCGCCACGGCGCCAGACGGCACCCCTGCGCCCTGACCTGGAGGGACAGACAGCTGCAACCCAGACACTGCAAGCATGGGCCGGCCACCCCGCCGGCCGTCCTCCCGACCCTGCTGGCGGGCGTGCTGCTGGCGCTGGCCGGTTGCAGCACGATGCCGTCCCGGCGTCCGGCACAGGCCGTGCCCGAACCCGCCCACATGGGGGGTGAGGTGCGACCCGGCCAGCCCCCGGTGCTGCCCCCCGGCGACGGCGAACTCCCCCGCGGGCCCGGCAATCCGCCGTTCTACGACGTGCTGGGCCAGCGCTACTACGTGCGCGACGGCAGCGACGGCTATGTCGAGCAGGGCGTGGCCTCCTGGTATGGGCGCGAATTCCACGGACGACGCACCTCCAATGGCGAGGTGTACGACATGTACGCCATGACCGCCGCCCACAAGACCCTGCCGCTGCCAACGCAGGCGCGGGTCACCAACCTCGCCACCGGCAAGAGCATCGTCGTGCGCATCAACGACCGCGGCCCGTTCATGAAGGGCCGCCTGATCGACCTCTCCTACGGCGCAGCCCGCGAGCTGGGCTTCCTCGCCGATGGCACGGGCATGGTGGAGGTGACGGCACTGTCGCCGGACCCCGCCACCACTGGCGCCACTGACCCTGCTGCACCAGCTGCCGCCGCCAGCGCTGCAACACCGCCGCGCCAGCGCAGCATGTACGCGCAGGTGGGCGCCTTCAGCCGCCAGGAAAACGCCGAGGAACTGAAGCGGCAGCTGGAGAAGCAGGGCCTCGGCAACGTCGTGATCCGCCATGATGCCGGGGCCGTGCCCGCGCTCTACCGCGTGCGCATCGGGCCGGTGGCCGACGCCGCCGAGTACGATGCCGTGGCTGCCGCCATCGGCCGCCTGCGTATCGGCGAACCCCGCCTCGTGGTCGAGGCGGGCAGCAGCAGCCCCGGCGGCTGAACTGCGTACCAGACAACCGCAAACCAGCCTGGAGCAACTAGCATGAGAATGTTCGCGGGAGCCATCGGGCTTCTGGTATTCGGCCTTTTCCCGGCGCTGCTGCCGGCCGCAGCGCCCACGGTCGCGCCACCACCCGCAGTCGGCGGGCGCTCGCACGTGCTGATGGACTCGGCCACCGGCAAGGTGCTCGCCGCGCAGAACGAGCACCAGCGCGCGGAGCCGGCCAGCCTCACCAAGCTGATGACGGCCTACACCATCTTCCACGCGCTGAAGGACGGCAAGGTCAGGCTGACCGACAACGTGGTGGTGAGCGAGCGCGCCTGGCGCGAGGGCGGCGCCGGCTCGGCGGGTTCCACCATGTTCCTGCCCATCCATGGCAGCACCACGCTGGAGAACATGCTCAAGGGCATGATCATCCAGTCCGGCAACGATGCCAGCATCGCGCTCGCCGAGCACCTGAGCGGTTCCGAGGAGGCGTTCTCCGACGTGATGAACCGCCATGCGAAGGAACTCGGCATGAACGACACGCACTACGTCAACAGTGCCGGCCTGCCCGATCCGCAGCACTACACCTCGGCGTTCGATATCGCGCTGCTCAGCCGCGCGCTGATCCGCGAGTTTCCCCAGTACTACGCCTGGTTTTCCGAGAAGGACTTCCTCTTCAACGGCATCAAGCAGGGCAACCGCAACCTGCTGCTGTACCGCGACCCGACGGTGGACGGCATCAAGACCGGCCACACGCAGACCGCGGGCTACTGCCTGGCGGCATCGGCGAAGCGCGGCGACATGCGCATGATCACCGTGGTCATGGGCACCGAGAGCCCCGATGCCCGTGCCAGGGCCTCGCTGGAACTGCTCAACTACGGCTTCCGCTACTACGAGACCCGGCGGCTGTACGAGGCCGGCAAGCCGGTGGCCCAGGCGCGGGTGTGGAAGGGCGTTGCCGAAACCGTCGGCCTCGGCGTGCCAGCCGACATCTGGGTCACCATCCCCCGCGGCAGCCTCGAGCAGGTGAAGGCCGCGACCGAGGCCCCGCGCGACCTCACCGCGCCGCTGGACCCGGCCACGCCGGTGGGCCGGCTCAAGCTCACGCTCGGCGGCGACCCGCTGCTGGAATCCCCGCTGGTGCCGCTCAGCGCGGTGGCGGAGGGCTCGCTCTGGCGGCGCACCGTGGACACGGTGCTGCTGTGGTTCGAGTGACCCCCGGGCGCTGAGCGAGGCGCGCGAGCGTGGCCACCGCCCTGCCCATCGCCTGGCTCAACGGGGCGTTCCTGCCCCTGGCGGAGGCGCGCATCTCGCCCCTCGACCGCGGCTTTCTCTTCGCCGATGCGGTCTACGAGGTGATCGGCGCCTACGACGGCGTGCCGCTGCTGCTCGACGCCCACCTGGCACGGCTGGCGCGCAGCCTGCGCGAACTGCGCATCGGCGCGGCGCCCGGTGCCGAGGGCTGGCGCGCGATCATCGGGAGGCTCATCGAGCGCAACGGCGGCGGGCACCGGCACCCGGACCTGGGCATCTACCTGCAGGTCAGCCGCGGCGCCGACGCGGGGCGCGACCACGCCTTCCCGCGCGGCGTGGCCCCGACCGTGTTCGCCATGGCGAGCGCGCTCGCCCCGGTGCAGCTGGACACCCCCGGGGTGCGCGCCATCACCGCACCGGACAGCCGCTGGGCGCGCTGCGACATCAAGTCCACCGCGCTGCTTCCCAACGTGCTGCTGCGCCAGGCCGCAGCCGAGGCGGGTGCCGGCGAGTGCATCATGCTGCGCGATGGCTTCGTCACCGAGGGCTCGGGCAGTTCGGTGCTGGTCCTCGAGGGCAGCACCCTGGTCAGCCGGCCCAACGGCCCGGACATCCTGCCCGGCACCACCATCGCGCTGGTGCGCGAGGTGGCGGCGGCGGCCGGCATCGGCTACCGTGAGGAGGCCATCAGCGAGGCCCGCCTGCGGGCTGCCGACGAGGTGTGGCTGACCGCCGCCTTGCGCGGCGTGGCCCCGGTGACCCACGTCGACGGCCGCCCCATCGGCGGCGGCGCGCCGGGACCGGTGTGGCGCGTGGTGGCCGAGGCCTATGAACGCCGCAAACGACCCTGATGCCGGCTCGCCGCTGGCCTTCCCCTGCAGCTTCCCGATCAAGGTGATGGGGCGGCACGAGGGGGATTTCGAGGCACTGGTGGTGGAACTGGTCAGCGCGCACACGGGTGCGCTCCCGGAAGGGAGCGTGCGTTCGCGCGCGAGCAGCAACGCCCGCTTCCTCGCGGTGACGGTCACCATCACGGCGGAGAGCCGCGACCAGCTCGACAACATCTATCGCAGCCTGACGGCCTCCGCGCAGGTGCTGTTCGTGCTGTGAGCATCGTCGTCCGCCGCCTCGGCCTGGTGGACTGCCAGGCCACCCTGGAGGACATGCAGCGCTTCACCAGCGCGCGCAGTGCCGCCACCGCCGACGAGATCTGGCTGCTGCAGCATGCACCGGTGTTCACGCTGGGACTGAACGCCGATGCCGGCCATGTGCTCGACGCCGGCACCATCCCCGTCGTCAAGGTGGACCGGGGCGGCCAGGTGACGTACCACGGCCCGGGCCAGCTGGTGGCCTACACGCTGCTCGATCTCCAGCGCCGCCGCCTGGGCGTGCGCGCGCTGGTGACGGCACTGGAGCAGGCGGTGATTGCCACGCTGGCCGGCTACGGGATCACGGCGGCGTGCAAGCCGGCAGCGCCGGGCGTGTACGTGGCGGGCGCGAAGGTGGCCAGCCTCGGCCTGCGGGTGCGCCGCAACTGCTCCTACCACGGGCTGGCGCTGAACGTCGCCATGGACCTCGCGCCGTTCGGGCGCATCAATCCCTGCGGATTCCCGGGCCTCGGGGTCACCGACATCGCCCGCCTCGGCGGCCCGGCGGATCCGGAGCGTGTCGCCGACGACCTCGAGTCGGAGCTGTTGCGCAGGTTCGCGGGTTGAGTGGGGCAGGCGTGGCCGCGAAGGTCAGGCGGGGGGAGGCTCCTCGCTACCGCTGCGCCGGCCATCCGTGGCCGGCTCCGCTGCATGTCGGGCTCGCTTTCGCTGTCCGTGCGCCGCTCGCCCTCCAAGCCCGCGAGGAGCCTCCCCCCGCCTGACCTTCACGCTGTAGCGAAGTGTCCCCCCGGCTGGCCCTCGCGCCGAGGCGAGGCACCCGCCCGGCCAGACGCATTTCAGCCGAGCGCCGCGAGCCGCTCCGGGGTGCCGACGTCGCTCCACAGGCCGGTGAAGAGCTCGCCCGTGACCGCGCCGCGCGCCATGGCCGCGCGCAGCAGTGGCGCCAGCGGGAAGCGGCCCGGCTGGCAACCCGTGAAAAGGTCCGGGTGGAGGATGGCAATGCCCGAGTACGTCAGACGCTCCCCGCCCCCCCCGCCCACCAGCCCGCCACGCAGCACGAAGTCCCCCGCCGGATGCTGCGGCGGGTTGGGCACCAGCACGAGGTGGGCCAGGACGCCGGCCGGCAGCCGCCGCTGGTCGAAGGCGAACGCGCAGTACACATCACCGTTGACCACCCAGAACGGCGAGGGGCCGAGCAGCGGCAGCGCACGGTGGATGCCACCGCCGGTCTCCAGCGGCGGGTAGCCCTCCTCGCTGTAGGCCACACGGGCAGCCAACCGCGCCCCGTCGCCCAGGTGCGCGCGCAACTGCCCGCCCAGCCAGCCGAGGTTGACCACCAGGTCGTGGATGCCGGCGCGGCCGAGCGCCTCGATGTGGAACTCGATCAGCGGCCGGCCGCGGACCGCCAGCAGCGGCTTGGGCAGCGAGTCGGTCAGCGGGCGCATGCGCTCGCCCCGGCCGGCCGCCAGGATCATGGCCTTCATCGGCGGGACGGCGGACAGGGGCACTGGCTCATGACCACCGATTCTGCCAGCACGGCTTTGCCGGCGTCACGCACCGACACCGCATATAATCCCGCACGCCATCCCTGCCCCGCTGGAAGCTTCCTTGCGCCGACTGCTGCCCGTCCTCGCCTGCTGCTGCTCCGTGGCCTGGGCCGCCGGGCCGACGCGCGCACCGCTCCTGCAGGGCTGCCCGGTGGGTCCGCTGGTGGACATGCCCGATCCGGACCCGGCTGACGCCGGCGACCCGCGCATCGACGTCCTCACCGGCCACCTGGACATGGACATGGCGACCGGCGGGGTCTTCAGCGACGGGATCCGCATCCGCCGCGGCAGCGGGGTGATCAGCGCACCGGCCGGGCGCTACGACAAGGAAAATGACCGTTTCCTGCTCGATGACGGGTTCCAGTTCCGCGACCCGCAGGGCGCGCTCACGGGCAGCCATGCGATCTTCGACATCCGCAGCAACAGCCTGGAAGTGGCGGACGCGGCCTTCGAGCTGTTCACCGTGCCATCCCGCGGCAGCGCCGCGACCGTCGCCGTGGACGATGCCGACATCCTGACGCTGAAGGACGTCACCTACACCACCTGTGCCCGTGGCCAGGAGGACTGGCTGCTGCGCGCCGGACGGATCTCGATCAACCGCGACACCGGCATGGCCACGGCGCGCAACGCCCGCCTGGAGTTCAAGGGCGTGCCCATCCTCTATACGCCCTGGATCACCTACCCGGTGACCAACGAGCGCCAGTCGGGCTTCCTGCTGCCGAGCCTCGGGCGCTCTGAAACCCGTGGCGTCGAGTTCCAGCTCCCCTATTACCTCAACCTCGCGCCCAACTACGACGCCACGCTGACGCCCCGCTACATGGACCGGCGCGGCCTCGAACTGCTGAGCGAATTCCGCTACCTCTGGCCGGCGCACAAGGGCACCGCGGAGGCCGAGTACCTGCCGGACGACAAGGTCACCGGCGATTCCCGCTACCTGTTCGGCATCAGGCACCAGTCGCTGCTCGGCCAGGGCTGGCGCGCCACGGCCGATGCGCGCACCGTGTCCGACACCCGTTACTTCGAGGACCTCTACGGCAGCACCGCCGCCACCAGCCAGACCCACCTGTCCCGCGAGCTGCGGCTCGAGTATTTCGACAGCATCTGGTCGCTGCTGGGCCGCGTGCAGGATTTCCAGACCCTGGACGACCGGCTCGCCGCCACGGACAAGCCCTACCGCCTCGTCCCGGAACTGGCGGCGAGCGCCTACCGCCCGCGTGGCCTGCTCGGCCTCGACTGGACATTCGACGGCGAACTCGCCGTGTTCAACCGCAGCGAGGGCACCACCGGCTCGCGCCTGCACTTCGCCCCCGGCGTCGTGCTGCCGCTGGAATACCGCGGCCTGTGGCTGAAGCCCGCCGCCACCGTGGACTTCACCGGCTACCGCCTGCACAACCTGCCGCCCGGCACGGCAGACACCCGCCCCACCCGCACCGTGCCGGTCTACAGCCTCGACATGGGCGCGGTCTTCGAGCGCAGCGGCAGCGGCTGGCTGCAGACGCTGGAGCCGCGGGCCCAGTACGTGCACATCCCGTTCAGGGACCAGGCCAGCCTGCCGGTGTTCGACACGATCGAACCCGACTTCAACATGGTCCAGCTGTTCCGCCGGAACCGCTTCGTCGGCTACGACCGCATCGGCGACACCAACCGGCTGAACCTGGGGCTGACCACCCGGGTGCTCGACGCCGGGAGCGGCGGCGAATACCTGACGGCGACCATCGGCCAGACGCGCTTCTTCAGCAAGCAGGAAGTGACGCTGCCCGGCGGGGCGCCCGTCGACAGCAACGCCTCGGACTGGCTGGCCGACGTGGGCGTGACCTTCCGGCAGTACTGGAAGATGAGCGCCGGCTACCAGTGGGGCGCCGCGGCCGGCCAGACCCAGCGCGCGCAGCTCGGCGTGCAGTACCGGCGCGACGGCCAGCGGGTCGTCAACCTGGCCTACCGCTACCGGCGCGACAGCCTCGAGGAGGTCGACCTCTCCGCCGCCTGGCCGCTCACCGACCGGTGGAGCGCCGTGGCCCGCTACGACCACTCGCTGCGCGACAACCGCGCACTGGAGCGCTTCGCCGGCTTCGAGTACCACAATTGCTGCTGGGGCGTGCGCGTGGTCTTCCGGAACTACATCGCCAACCGCACCGGCAGTTCGGACAACGCCATTGCGGTGCAGCTGATCCTCAAGGGCCTGACCAGCGTGGGCGACCCGGCGGGCCGCCAGCTCGAACGTGGTATTCTTGGCTACGAGGCCGACTGACCCGCACCATGCTCGCGCGCATCATCCTTTTCAGCCTGGCACTGCTGGGCGCCACCACCAGCCTGGCCCAGGACCGGGAGCTGTCCTCGCGCGGCGAGCTCATCGACGGCATCGCGGCCGTGGTCAACGACGGCGTGGTGCTGAAGAGCGAACTCGCCGAGGAAACCCGGCGCATCGTGCAGCGGCTGCAGGCCCAGGGCACCAAGGTGCCCCCGGAACGCTCGCTGGTGCCCCAGGTGCTCGATCGCCTCATCATCAACCGGATCCAGCTGCAGCGCTGCGAGCGGGTCGGGATCCAGGTCTCCGACGAGACGCTCAACAACGCGCTGGCCAACATCGCCCAGCGCAACAATGTCTCCCTCGCCCAGCTGCCGCAGCTGCTGGCCGGGGAGGGCATCGACTACCCGCAGTACCGCCGCGAGATGCGCGACCAGATCGCCATCGAACAGCTGCACCAGCGCGACGTGCTGGCGCGCATCAGCATCACGCCCCGGGAGATCGACGAATACCTCGCCCGCCAGGCCGGCCGGGCGTCCTCCAACATGGAGTACGACATCTCGCAGATCCTGGTGGCTGTATCCCCGACGGCCACGCCCGAGGTCATCGCCGCCGCCGGGAAGAAGGCCAACGACCTCTACCAGCGGCTCAAGGCAGGCCAGGATTTCGCCCAGCTGGCCGTCACCAACTCCGACGGGCAGCAGGCGCTGGAGGGCGGCAGCCTCGGCTGGAAGAAGGGCGATGAGCTGCCCACCGTGTTCGCCGACGTCGTGCCGGGCCTGCAGAAGGGCCAGGTGTCGGAGCCGATCCGCAGTGCCAGCGGCTTCCACCTGGTCAAGCTCAACGACCGGCGCGGCGGCGAGCCGGTCATCGAGCAGCAGACCCACGTGCGCCACATCCTCATCACGCCCAACGCGGTGCTGGACAACGACGCGGCCAGGGAGAAGATCACCGCCATCCGCCAGCGCATCGTCAGCGGCGAGGACGATTTCGCCACCGTGGCCAAGGCCATCTCCGACGACCCCGGCTCGAAGAACGAGGGTGGCGACCTCGGCTGGACGGGCCCCGGCAGCTTCGCGCCGGAGTTCCAGGCAGTCGTCAACAGCATCGCCGAGAACACCGTCAGCGAACCGTTCCATACCCGCTTCGGCTGGCACATCCTGGAGGTCCTCGGCCGGCGCACCCAGGACACCACCGAGGAAGTCAAACGCCAGCAGGCGGCACTCGCCATCCGCAACAGCAAGCTCGGCGAGGAAACCGAAGTCTGGATGCAGCGGCTGCGCGACCAGGCATTCGTCGAATCGCGGATCTGACCCGGGCGCGCGCCAGGCCGGCCCGCATGGTCCCCCGCATTGCCCTCACCGCCGGCGAACCGGCCGGCATCGGCCCGGACCTGGTGGCCATGCTGGCCGCGGCGGGCTCGCCGGCCGAGGTGGTCGTCATCGCCGACCCGGGGCTCATCGCCAGCCGCGCGCGGATGCTGGGCATCGCCCTGGACATCGTTCCCTACCGTCACGCGGCGGCGCCGGCCCCCAGCCCGCCCGGCCGGCTGCTGGTGGAGGCCCGGCCGCTCGGCACGCCTGTGCAGGCCGGACGGCTGGCGGCCGCCAATGCGGACTACGTGCTCGATACACTGCGCCGGGCGGCCACGGGCTGCCTCGCCGGGGAATTCGCCGCCATGGTCACCGCGCCGGTGCACAAGGGCGTGATCAACGATGCCGGCATCGCCTTCTCCGGCCACACCGAGTTCCTCGCCGCGCTCACCGGTGCAGCCCAGCCGGTCATGCTGCTGGTGGCCGGCACCCTGCGGGTCGCGCTCCTCACCACGCACCTGCCGCTGCGCGCGGTGCCCGATGCCATCACGGGGGAGCGCATCGAGTCGGTGGTGCGCGTGCTCGACGCCGGGCTGCGCACGGGCTTCGGCATTGCCCGCCCGCGCATTGCCGTGCTCGGCCTCAACCCTCACGCCGGCGAGTCCGGCCACCTCGGCAGCGAGGAACGCGAGGTGATCGAGCCGGCACTGGTCCGGCTGCGCGCAGCCGGCTTGCCGATCAGCGGGCCGCTGCCCGCAGACAGCGCCTTCACGCCGGGCGCACTGGCACACTGTGACGCCGTGCTGGCCATGTACCACGACCAGGGACTCCCCGTGCTCAAGCACGCCGGATTCGGCCATGCCGTCAACGTGACGCTCGGCCTGCCCATCGTGCGAACCTCGGTGGACCACGGCACCGCACTGGAGCTGGCCGGCACGGGACGCGCGGACGCCGGCAGCCTGCACGCGGCCCTTGGCCTGGCGGCCGACATCGCCCGGCGCCGCCACGCGTGAACCACCGGCCACGCAAGTCCCTCGGGCAGCACTTCCTCCACGACCGCGGCGTCATCGGCCGCATCCTCGCCGCGGTGGCACCGCAACCCGGTGAGCGCTTCGTCGAGATCGGCCCGGGCCGTGGCGCGCTGACCCTGCCGCTGCTCGACGTCCCCGTGGAACTCGACGTCGTGGAGGTCGACCGCGGCCTCGCGGCGGCGCTCGCGCGCGACCTCGCCCGGCCGGGCCTGCGCGTGCACTGCGCCGATGCGCTGAAGTTCGACTTCCGGCAACTGGGCGCGCCCCCGCAGGGGCTGCGCCTGGCGGCCAACCTGCCCTACAACATCTCCACGCCCCTGCTCTTCCACCTGCTCGGCCAGCAGGAGGTGTTCCGCGACCTGCACGTGATGTTGCAGCGCGAAGTGGTCGAGCGCATGACCGCATCCCCCGGCACGGCCGCGTACGGGCGGCTGACAGTGGCACTGGCTGCACGCTGCCGGGTGGAGAAGCTGTTCATCGTGCGCCCCGGTGCCTTCACCCCGCCGCCGCAGGTGGACTCCGCGGTGGCGCGCCTGGTGCCCGATGCCACCCTGGCCGCGCGCATCGGCGATCCCGCCGCCTTCGATCGCCTGGTGGCCCGCGCCTTCTCCATGCGCCGCAAGCGGCTGGCCAATGCGCTCAGGGGGCTGCTCGGCGAGGCCGACATCGCCGCCTGCGGCGTGGACCCCGGCCAGCGCCCGGGCGACGTCGCCCCGCCCGCCTGGATCGCCCTCGCCAACCGGCACGCCGCGGCGGGCCTGCCCGGTGCGTGACCCGCTTCACGATCCCGGCGCTTCCCGCCACAGCCGGGCCACCGGCGTGCCGATACGGCAGGCATGTGCCGCTTCACGTTCTACAAGGGCAAGCCGCTCGCGCTCTCGGCGCTCCTCACCGAACCCGAACACTCGCTGATCCACCAGAGTTCCCACGCCCGCGAGCGTGACGAACCGCTGAACGGCGACGGCTTCGGCGTGGCCTGGTACACCGAGGGGCACGAAGAGCCGGCCCTGTTCCGCTCGGTGACGCCCGCCTGGAGCAACCAGAACCTGCGTGAACTCGCCCGCGTCACCACCAGCCACTGCGTGCTCGCCCACGTCCGTGCCGCCACCCAGGGGCTGCAGGTGGGCGAGCCCAACTGCCACCCCTTCCGCCGCGCACGCCTCGCCTTCATGCACAACGGCGACATCGGCGGCTTTGGCGCCATCCGGCGCCCGCTGCTGGCGGCGCTGAGCGACAGCGCCTTCGAGGGCATCCGCGGCACGACCGACTCGGAGCACTTCTTCGCCCTGCTCCATGATGAGGTGCAGCGCGGCGGGGACAGCGGCTCACGCGCCCTCGCGGCGGCCTTCCGCAGGGCCCTGGCGCGGATCCACGCGCTGTGTCGCCACCATGCGCCCGGCGAGCACATCTACCTCAATGCCGTGCTCACCGATGGCGCCACGGCGGTGGCCTGCCGGTTCACCACCGATGACCCTGCGAATGCCGACAGCCTCTACACCAACCGGGGCCGCCGCTACATCTGCGAGGGTGGCGTCTGCCGCATGCTCGATCCCGGGGAACAGAACGGCAGCGCCGTGATGGTCAGCTCCGAGCCGCTGAGCGGGGATTCCGGGTGGGAAGCAGTCCCGGTCAACCACCTGGTGCGCATCGAACCCAACCTGTCCATGAGCACCGAGCCCCTGGCTGTCTGAGCGGCGCTGGCGGCAACCGCTGCCGGCGCTAGAATGGCCGCATGAACAGGCCCGCACGCCGCATCGTCATCGAGATCGACGTCGAGACCGCCTACCTGCCGGAGCAGTCCGATCCGGTCGCGCCGCGCTACGCCTTTGCCTACACCATCACCATCCGCAACCGCGGTGCCGTGCCGGCGACCCTGCTCACGCGCCACTGGGTCATCACCGATGCCAACGGCAAGGTGCGCGAGGTGGCCGGCGACGGCGTGGTCGGTGAACAACCCTGCATCGCGCCAGGCGAGGCCCACCGCTACTCCAGCGGGGCGGTCATCGAGACGCCGGTCGGCGTGATGCAGGGCCGCTACGGCATGATCACCGGGGACGGCGTGCGCTTCCCCGCGCCGATCCCCGCGTTCCGCCTCGCGGTTCCCGGCATCCTCCACTGAGGGAGCAGCGGGCAGGTGGCCATCCACGCCATCGGCGACGTCCAGGGTTGCCACGATGAGCTCGCGCGCCTGCTCGACGCCCTGCACGTCGATCCGGCCGCTGATGAGCTCTGGTTCGTCGGCGACCTGGTCAACCGCGGCCCGCGCTCGCCCGAGGTGCTGCGGCTGGTGAAATCGCTGGGCCGTGCGGCGGTGGTGGTCCTCGGCAATCATGACCTGCACCTGCTCGCCTTCGCCCTGGCGGGCCACGGCCGCGTCAAGGATCGTCACCTGCGTGCGGTGCTCGACGCACCCGACGCCGGCGAGCTGCTCGACTGGCTGCGCACCCGGCCGATGGCCCACTACCGGCCGGACCTCAACACCCTGATGGTCCACGCGGGCGTGGCGCCGGCATGGGACCCGCTGCAGACCGTGAAACTCGCCCGCGAGGTCGAGCAGGCGCTGCGCGGTGAGGACTGCGCCGCCTTCCTCGCCAGCATGTACGGTGACGAACCGGCACGCTGGTCGGCCGGCCTCACGGGCACGCCACGCCTGCGCTTCATCGTCAATTGCCTGACCCGCATCCGCTACTGCAGCCCCGACGGGGCGCTGGAGTTCGCCAGCAACGGGCCGCCGGGCACCCAGGCGGCCGGCCTCGTCCCGTGGTTCGAGGTGCCGGGGCGTGCCGCCGCGGCGGTGCGCATCGTCTTTGGCCACTGGTCATCGCTCGGCTTCCTGCAACGCGCCAACCTGCTGGGCATCGACACCGGCTGCGTCTGGGGCCGCAGCCTCACCGCCGTGCGCCTCGATGGCCCGGCGCGGGTCACCGCCGTCGCCTGCACGGCCGGCCGGCCCGCCGGCTGAAACGCAAAAGTCAGCACCCCTGCCGGGGGGGCGTGTATCCTTCTGGCCCGAAGACCGCGGCGGGTGAGGCACATGGACGATCTCAACAGGCGCCCCGGCAGGCTTGGGCTGGTGGGGCCTGCTGGCATCGTGGCGCTGGTCATCGCCGGCTGCCAGGGCGGTGCCCCGGCCCCGCAGCTGAAGCCCCCGCAGGTGACCGTCGCCCAGCCGATCTCCCGGCAGGTCACCGACTGGGATGAATACACCGGGCGGCTGGCGGCACCCGAGTCCGTGGACCTGCGCGCCCGCGTCAGCGGCTACCTCGCCCAGGCCTCCTTCGACGAAGGCGCCCTGGTACGCAAGGGCGACCTGCTCTTCGTCATCGACCGGCGTCCCTACCAGGCCACGCTCGAGGCCGCGCGCGCCGCCCTGGCCGGCGCCCGGGCGCGTGCGGAGCTCGCCGACCTCAACGCCACGCGCGCCGTGCAGCTGCTGGCCGCGAGGATGATCGCGCAACGCGACGCCGATGCCGCCAGCGAGGAGCGCAAGGCGGCCGCCGCGGCACTGGCCGCAGCCGGAGCCGCCGTGCGCGCCGCGGAGCTCGACCTCGGCTTCTGCGAGATCCGCGCACCCATCGCCGGGCGCGTGGGCCGGCGCCTGGTGACCGCCGGCAACTACGTCGCCGGGGGCGGCAAGGACGCCACGCTGCTCACCACCGTGGTGTCGATCGACCCCATGCACGTCTACATCAACGCCGACGAGCGTGCCTACCTCCGCTACCAGCGCCTCGCCGAGGCCGGCTCGCGGCCGAGCTCGCACAACCAGGCCAATGCCGCGCGCCTCGCGCTGGCGGACGAGACCGGCTTCCCCCACGATGGCCGCGTGGACTTCGTCGACAACCAGGTGGACCCGGCCACCGGCACCGTGCTCGGCCGCGCCGTGTTCCCCAACCCCGATGGCGTGCTCACGCCCGGGATGTTCGCCCGCGTGCAGATCCTCGGCCCGGCGCCATACCAGGCGCTGCTGGTCCCCGATGCGGCGGTGGGCATCGACCAGTCCCGGCGCATCGTGTATGTCGTCGGCGCGGACAACGTCATCCAGCCGCGGCTCGTCACGCTCGGCCGGCAGGAGGGCCGCCTGCGCGTGGTCCGCGAGGGCTTGGAGGCCGGTGACCGGGTCGTCATCAACGGCCTGCAGCGGGCACGCCCCGGGGTGACCGTCGAACCGGTCGACGGCGCCATCGAGGAATGAAGTTCAGCCACTTTTTCATCGACCGGCCGCGCTTCGCGGGGGTCATCGCCATCCTCATCACGCTGGTGGGCGCGCTCTCCTACCTCGGGCTGCCGGTGGCGCAGTACCCGGAGATCGCCCCGCCCACGGTGATCGTGCGTGCCGCCTACCCGGGTGCCAGCCCCCAGGTGATCGCCGAGACCGTCGCCGCGCCGCTCGAGCAGGAGATCAACGGCGTGGAGCACATGCTCTACATGACCTCCTCGTCCACCAACGACGGCGTCATGACCCTCACCATCACCTTCGAACTGGGCACCAACCTCGACATCGCCCAGGTGCAGGTGCAGAACCGGGTGGCCATCGCCGAGTCCAAGCTGCCCGAGGATGTCCGCCGGCTCGGCATCGTCACCCAGAAGAGCTCCCCGGACCTGATGCTGGCGGTGCACCTGCTGTCGCCCGACGACAGCCTCGACCAGCTCTACATTTCCAACTACGCGCTGCTGCGCATCCGCGACGTGCTGGCCCGCATCAACGGCGTGGGCCAGATCTTCATCTTCGGCGCCCAGGAATACAGCATGCGCATCTGGCTCGACGCCGAGCGCATGGCGGCCCGCGGCATCAGCGCCGGGGAGGTGGTCACCGCCCTGCGCAACCAGAACGCGCAGCTGGCCGGCGGTGCGCTCGGCGAGCCGCCCATTGCCGCGGACAATGCCTTCCAGGTGACCCTGACCGGCCGGGGCCGGCTGGTCACGCCCGGCGAATTCGCGGCGGTCATCGTCAAGTCCGCCCCGGACGGGCGGCTGACGCGCGTCGGCGACATCGCCCGCGTCGAACTCGGCGCGGTGGACTACCGCACCTCGAGCTTCCTCGACGGGCGCCCCGCCGTGGCCATGGCCATGTTCCAGCGCCCGGGCAGCAACGCGCTGCAGACCGCGCAGGCCATCAAGGATGCGATGGAGCAGCTGTCGAAGGACTTCCCGCCCGGCCTCGCCTACCGGATCGTCTACAACCCCTCGCAGTTCATCGAACAGTCGGTCCGCGCGGTCTACGAGACCCTCCTCGAGGCCGCCATGCTGGTCGTGCTGGTCATCCTGCTGTTCCTGCAGAACTGGCGCGCGGCACTGATCGCCATCATCGCCATCCCGGTCTCGCTGATCGGCATCTACGGGGTGATGGCCGCAGTGGGCTTCTCGCTCAACAACCTCACGCTGTTCGCCATGGTGCTGGCCATCGGCATCGTGGTCGATGACGCCATCGTCGTGGTGGAGAACATCGAGCGCGACCTCGACCGCGGGCTCACGGCACGCGATGCCGCGCGCCACACCATGACCGAGGTCGGCACGGCACTGGTGTCGATCGCCCTGGTGCTGGTGGCGGTGTTCATACCCACCGCCTTCCTCGGCGGCATCACCGGCGCGTTCTTCCGCCAGTTCGGCGTGACCATCGCCGGCGCCACGGTCATTTCCGCGCTGATCTCCCTGACGCTGAGCCCGGCGCTGGGCGCCATCCTGCTGCGTCCGTCGGCTGCGCCGCCCGACCGGCTGGACCGCTGGCTCGCCCGGCTGGCCGCACCGGTGTTTCGCGGCTTCAACGCCGGCTTCGATGCCGTGCGCCGCGGCTATGGCCGCTCGGTGCGCAGCGTCGTGGCACACCCGCGCATGGCGCTCGGTGTGTTCGCGGCGCTGCTGCTCGCCACCGCCGGGTTGTTCCGCATCGCCCCGACCGGGTTCATCCCCACCCAGGACCAGGGCTACCTGATCGCCATCGTCGAACTGCCCAAGGGTGCCGCGCTGGCGCGTACCAGGGACGTGGTCCAGCGCGCGACGAAGATGGTGCTGGCCTCGCCGGGCATCGCCCACACGGTGGCCTTCGCCGGCTTCTCGGTGGCCACCGGTGCCAACCAGACCCAGTCGGGCACCCTCTTCATCGGGCTCAAGCCCTACGCGGAGCGCGGCCCGACCCTCGGGGCCCAGGCGATCGCCGGGCAGCTCAACCGCCTGTTTTCGCAGCTCCAGGATGCGCAGGTCATCGTCATCGCGCCGCCGCCGGTGCGCGGCATCGGCACCGGCGCGGACTTCAAGATGATGGTCGAGGACCGCGGCGGCCAGGGCCTGCCCGCCCTCGAGGCTGCCACCTGGCAGCTGGCCGGTGCCGCGGCACAGTCGGGCAGCGCCGCACGCAGCTTCACCACCTTCAGCAACAATTCGCCGGAGTACTTCATCGACATCGACCGCACCCGCGCCGAGATGCTCGACGTCCCGGTGGAGAACATCTTCGAGACATTGCAGGTGTATCTCGGCTCGGCCTACGTCAATGACTTCACCCTGCTCGGGCGCAACTACCGGGTGACCGCGCAGGCGGATGCGCCGTTCCGGCTGACGCCCGAGAACGTGGCGCGGCTGGAAGCCCGCAACCGCAGCGGCGACATGGTGCTGCTCGGCTCGGTCATCACGATGCGCGCCAGCGCCGGTCCGGACCGCGTGGTGCGCCACAACAGCTACCCGACGGCCGAACTCCAGGTGGGTGCGCCGCCCGGGCGCAGCAGCGGCGATGTCCTCACCGCCATGGAGGACCTCGCCCGCAGCGTGCTGCCACCGGGCTTCGGCTACGACTGGACCGAGCTCGCGTTCCAGCAGCGGCGGAGCTCGGGCACGGGGCTGTTCATGTTCCCGCTGAGCGTGCTGTTCGTCTTCCTGGTGCTTGCGGCCCAGTACGAGAGCTGGTCGCTGCCGTTTTCCATCGTGCTGATCGTGCCACTGTGCCTGCTGTTTGCGGTGACCGCGCTGCTCCTGCGCGGCATGGACGTCAACATCCTCGCGCAGATCGGCTTCGTGGTGCTCGTCGGCCTCGCCAGCAAGAATGCGATCCTCATCGTCGAGTTCGCGCGCCAGAAGCAGGATGCGGGCATGGACCCGGCGACCGCGGCCGTGGAGGCTGCGGAAATCCGCCTGCGGCCGATCCTGATGACCTCGCTCGCCTTCATCTTCGGCGTGCTGCCACTCGCGCTGGCCAGCGGCGCGGCAGCGGAGATGCGCCGGGCACTGGGCACCGTGGTGGTCGGCGGCATGCTGGGCGTCACGCTCGTCGGGCTGTACCTCACGCCCGTGTTCTTCGTCGTGATCCGCGGCTGGCTGGCACGGCGCCAGCCACCGGCGCCCCCGCCCCTCTCCGCCGGCGAACCCGGCATGGAACCCTAGCCCGGCCTGCTGTCGTGCTATACCGCCACCGGCGCACGGATGGCGGCGTGGCTCTGGTAGCCCTCGATCAGGAAGTCTTCATACTGGTAGCCGGAGATCGACGGCGGGCGGCGGCGCAGTGACAGCCGCGGCAGGGCGAGGGGCCCGCGTGCCAGCTGCTCGGCAGCCTGGTCGAGATGGTTGAGGTAGAGGTGGCAGTCGCCGCCGGTCCAGATGAACTCCCCGACGTCGAGGTCCACCTGCTGGGCCACCATGTGGGTCAGCAGCGCATAGGAGGCGATGTTGAACGGCACGCCGAGGAAGACGTCGGCGCTCCTCTGGTAGAGCTGGCAGGACAGCCTGCCATCGGCCACATGGAACTGGAACAGCAGGTGGCAGGGCGCGAGGCGCATGCGCGGGATGTCGGCCACGTTCCAGGCGCTGACGATCATGCGACGCGAGTCCGGGTCGCGCCTGAGCGTGTCGATCACCTGCTGCACCTGGTCGATGCTGCGCCCGTCGGGCGCGGGCCAGGAACGCCACTGCGCGCCGTAGACCGGGCCGAGGTCGCCGTTCGCATCCGCCCACTCGTCCCAGATGCTGACCTGGTGCTCGTGCAGGTAGGCGACATTGGTGTCCCCGCGCAGGAACCAGAGCAGCTCGTGGATGATCGAGCGCAGGTGCAGCTTCTTGGTGGTGACCAGCGGGAACCCCGCAGCGAGGTCGAAACGCATCTGGTGGCCGAAGACGCTGAGCGTACCGGTGCCCGTGCGGTCCGCCTTGCGGGTGCCGTGGTCGCGGATGTGTCGCATGAGGTCGAGGTATTGCTGCATGGCGTGGCGGTCCGGGCTCGCGGGGAGCGCCAGTCTAGCGGCCTGCGGCCTTCCCGGCAGCAGGAGCCCGTGGCGCGCGGCGATAGGCCAGCGCCAGGAGGAGCAGGCCGCCGGCGATCATCGGCAGCGTCAGCAGCTGGCCCATGGTGAACCAGCCCCAGGCGAGGTAGCCGATCTGGATGTCGGGCAGGCGTACGAATTCCACGCTGAAGCGCGCCAGGCCATAGGCCAGCAGGAACAGCCCGGACACGGCCATCGGCGGGCGCTGGCGGCTGGAGAACAGCCACAGCACGCTGAACAGCACCAGCCCCTCGAGGCCCGCCTCGTAGAGCTGCGAGGGATGGCGCGGCACGCCGTCCACGATCACCGCCCAGGGCAGGTCGGTCGGCCTGCCCCAGAGTTCGCCGTTGATGAAGTTGCCGAGGCGCCCGGCGCCGAGGCCGATGGGCACCAGCGGCGCGATGAAATCCGTGAGGGCGAAGAATCCCGCGTTGATCGAGCGGCCGTAGAGCCACATCGCCGTGAGCACACCGAGCAGCCCGCCGTGGAAGGACATGCCGCCCTCCCAGATGCGCAACAGGTTGAGCGGGTTTTCCACCAGCTGCTCGTGCCCGTAGAAGAGCATGTAGCCGATGCGCCCGCCGAGGATCACGCCCAGGGCACCGTAGAAGATCAGGTCATCGATCTGTTCCGGGCGCACCGCCGACCAGGGCTGCCGCGCACGGCGCCGCCCCAGGTACCAGGCGGCGGCGAATCCCACCAGATACATGATGCCGTACCAGCGCACGGCCAGTGGCCCGAGGCGGATGGCAACCGGATCGACTTGTGCGAACTCGATCATGGCTGGCGATCAGGATGGACGTGCCGCCCGCCAGCGGTCCCGCCGTTCGAGGACCATGGCCTCGATGTCCTCCCAGGACTCCGCACGCGGCCCCGGCAGGTGATGGTTGGTCGAGTTCACCACCACGATGGTCTCGTGCCCGGTGGCGCGCAGGGCCTGGATGTTCTCCGGGCTGTCCTCCAGGTACAGGTCGGCCCCCACCGCGGCCTTGTCGCGCATGAAGCAGATGTCCCAGTAGGGGATGCCGTGATGCTCCAGCCATGCGGTGGTCTGGTGGATGGCTTCCTTGTGGAACCAGTGGATGTACAGCCGGTGGGTGATGATGCGGATGCGGATGTCCCCCGCGGCACTCAGGCGCCGCAGGGCCGCGGGCGCCCCGGGCACCGGTGGCAGCCGCGCGAACAGCTCGCGCTCCTTGACCGCGAACCGGTGCAGGGCGTCATAGCCGCCCGCACGATCGAGCTCCCATTCGGGAAAGCCGTAGCTGATCTGCGCAGTGAGGTCACGCTCGGCCACCCCGAGCCACTCCGCGGCGATCGGCCGGAGGCCACGCGCGAAGTCGGCCACCACGCCGTCGAGATCGACGCCGAGCACGAACTGCGCCGCGCTAGCCATGCCCTGCTGCCTGGTCACCCGGTTGCGACACTGCGCCCCCGCCCCGCGTTCAGGCCGCGCCATCGGCGAGCTTCAGCCCGATGATGCCCACCAGGATGCAGGCTGCCGAAGCGACCCGCAGCGTGTTGCGCGGCTCGCCGAACAGCAGGATGCCGAAGATGAAGACGCCCACCGCCCCGATGCCCGTCCACACCGCATAGGCTGTCCCGATGGGGATGGCCTTCTGGGCGAACCACAGGAGCACCGTGCTCAGCGCCAGGCAGGCCGCCGCCAGCGCAATGCCGGGCACACGCCAGCCGGGCAGCTGCGACAGCCGGAAGCCGAGTGGCCAGCCGATCTCCATGAGTCCGGCCAGCAGGAGGTATGCCCACGCCATGGCGGCACTGTACGGCCCACCCGGCCGCGGCTCAATAGCGCCACTCACGATGCACGACGCCGGTGGATGAGCCCGGCGGCATAGGCTCCCGTGTAGCCGGCCAGCGCACCCAGCACGGCCAGCGTCGATGGCGAAGCCAGCTGGCCCGGGAAACCGGCGACGAGCACGGCCGTGTCCATGCGGGCCAGTTCCGCGGCACGCCAGGCGATGCGCGCGCCGAGCAGCAGGCCCAGGAGCACGCCGGCCCGGCTGCCGGGCGTGTAGAAGAGCCCGGCGGGCGTCGCCTCGAAAACCGTGCGACGCAGCGCGTGCAGGCCAAGGCCGCCCCCCGCGACAACGCCCACGCCCAGCCCGGCCATGGCCGGCGGGCTGGAACTGGCGATGAGGCCCAGCACCATCACCAGCACCGCGGTCAGCACCACATTCACCCAGGGACGCCGCGCCCCGAGCCGCTGCCGGGTACGGAGGCGGCGCATGCGCATGTACAGTCGCCAGCCGGCCAGCGGTACGGCGATCGCGACGGCAATGGCGGCAGGGGTCATCCGTGCCGGCCCAGCAGCCCTGCCTCAGGCATTGCGGCTGCCCTCGTCCGGCGTCGGTGGGTCGCACCCGCCCGCCAGGCGCTCGAGTTCCGCATCGCTCGCCGGGTGTTGCCCGAGGATGGCCTGCGCGCGCGCCGCCCAGGCGGCCGGGACCAGGATGTCGCACTGGCGCGCCTCGCCGAGCAGCGAGCTGTCGCTGCGGATCTCCGCGGGCACCCCCTCGGAGGCGAGCAGGCGGCGGATGACCTCGGCGGAAACCGTGTCCATCACGGTGGCGATGCGCTTCCAGGCGGGCCCCGTCACGGGAGCCACCCGCAGGGCCACCCGGCAGCGGCCGCGCGAATACGGTCAGGTGTCATCCGGCTTGACGCTCTCCACGCCAGGGAGATCGCCCAGGTACTCGGTGGCCGCGGGGATGTCATCCGCCTGGATCACCACCCGCAGCTTCTGCTGCGCCGGCCCCTCGCCAGGCATCGCATCGATGTGCTGCACCCAGACGCCACCCTTGGCGAGGGCTGCCTCGATGTCCGCCGGCGAGGTGATCCGCGAGTCCACCCGCAGAACCAGGATGCGCAGCTGCTCGCGGCGCACCACGAAGCGCCGCTCCAGCGGCTTGAGGCCCACGAGGATGGCGAGGATGAGCACCGTGGCGCTTACCGCGGCGAAATACAGCCCGCCACCGGAAGCCAGCCCGATGGCCGCCACCGTCCACAGGCTGGCCGCAGTGGTGAGGCCGCGGACCACCTCCCTTCGCAGCAGGATGGTGCCTGCCCCGAGGAAGCCGATGCCGCTGACCACCTGCGCAGCCACGCGCGAGGGATCCAGCGCGACATTGGGGCGGTCCAGCACGTCATCGAAGCCGAAGGCCGAGACGATCATGAAGAGTGCGGAGCCGACGCACACGAGCATGTGCGTGCGCAGGCCGGCGGTCCAGTGCTGGCGCTCGCGCTCGAGGCCGATGAGGCTGCCGAGCAGCGCCGCGAGCAGCAGGCGCACGATGATCTGGGTTGGTGACAACATCCGCCCACCTCCCGCGAACCGCGGCGTACGCAGCATGATAGCAAGCCCATCGCCCTCACCGCGGGATGCCGTGCCCGGGCTGGTGCCTGTCAGGCACCGCCATCGAGGACCTGCTTGAGCACGACGGCCTGGTTGTGCTGCTCATCCTTCGCCGAATACAGCAGGGTGATGCTGCCCTTGCGCGCCAGCGCCCGGAGCTCCGCCAGTGCCGGGTTCTTCTTCAGCTCCGCACGATACCGCCTGCGGAACTCCGGCCACCGTTCCGGATCATGCCCGAACCACTTGCGCAACTCGCTGGACGGAGCGACTTCCTTGATCCAGTGATCGACTGCGGCCTTGTCCCTGGTGAGCCCGCGCGGCCAGAGCCGGTCCACCAGGATCCGCTGGCCATCGGACCGGGCTGGTGCCTCGTAAGCCCGCTTCAGCCTGATGCGCATGGCGCCCTCCTCCCGCCCCTGCCGGCGGTATTGCCACCGTCAATGCGGCTTTTTCGCCGCAGTCTGCGGTAATACCACGATCAGGACCAGGATGGCAGCGAGCAGCATGGCCGTCGCCACGTAGCGGCTGAGCGCCAGCCCGCCACTGGCCACCGGCTTGTCGAGGAAATCTCCCACGACTGCCCCGAGCGGGCGGGTGAGCACGAACGCCATCCAGAACAGCGCCACCCGCGAAACGCGGGTCAGGAGGAACGACCCCAGCAGCACGAGGAGCAGGCCGCCGAAGATCATGGCTGCGCCCAGGTACCCCAGGCCGGCGGTATCCGCCGTCCAGTCGCCCAGCGCCGTGCCCAGCGTCTGGGAAAACATGATCGTCAGCCAATAGAAGAGCTCGGCTCGTGGCGAATCGACGGAACTGATCGCAACCGTGCCGAGCGATGCGTACCAGGCGACGATGCACGCTGCCAGGAGGACCAGGAGCAGCGCCGAGCCGCCGGTGTAGCCGATGCCCAGCGACCGGGTCGCGAAGTCCGCCATCGTCGTGCCGACGGTGGTCGAGGCCACGATCGTGCCCCAGTAGAGGAACGGCCGGAACCGGCTGGCACGGACCTGCGCCAGCACCGCGGCGACGAACACCACCATGAAGATGGCGGTCCCGGCCAGGTAGCCGAGGTTCATCGACATCGAGACCGCGTCCCCGCCCGTCTCGCCCAACGTCGTCGCGAGGATCTTGATGATCCAGAAACCCAGCGTGGCCGCCGGGACCTTGGCCACGGAGCCACTCAGCGATGTTGCCATGAAGGCCGGCTGCCGGACTATCGGCGCACCGGCTTGCCGGCCGCCTGCCAGGCGTGGAAGCCCCCGTCGAGGTGCGCCACGCTGCGGTAGCCCAGCTCGCGCAGGCTGTGGACGGCCAGCGCCGAACGGCCCCCGCCCGCACAGTAGAGGATGGTCCGCCGGTCCGGATCGAGTTCCCGCTTGTGGAGCGGGCAGGCCGGGTCGGCATGGAATTCCAGCATGCCGCGCGAGACGTGGAGGCCACCCGGGATGCTGCCAGCAGCCAGTTCCGGCACATCGCGCAGGTCCACGAGGGTGGCCTTGCCAGCGGCGATTTCGGCCTCGACCTGGTCCGGGGTCAGGTTTTCGATGTCCTTCCGGGCGTTGCGGACCAGCTCGGCTACCGTTTTTCCTGCCATGGAATCCTCCTCTCGAACCGCCTCATTCTAGCGCAATCCATCCACCGCACTTTCTGCTGCAGGACGGCCGCGATCCGTCATCGCCCGCCCGCCGCTCCCGCTTCGTGCGACAATTTTCCGCAACACTCCTCCAGCGGACAGTCCTGCAGCATGCTCGATGCCATCACCCGACTCTGGACGGATCTGGTCGGCCGGATTGCGGCTGACCTGGTCTCCCCGGCGCTCGCCTGGCTGCCGCTTGGCCACCTGGCCGGCGATCCCCATGACATCGCCGCGGCACTGCTGATCGCCCTGCTGCAGCTGGTCATCATCGCCTGCATCTTCCGCCCGCTGGAGGCCATCGCACCCGCCGAGAAATGGACCGACCGCCGGTTTGTCGGGGTCGACCGCAACCTCACCCTGCTGATGATCTTCGGCCTCAATCCGCTGTTCGCCTTCCTCGTGCTGACACCGGTCGCCGCCCTCCTCACCGGCGGCGGGGCGGCTGCCGAGACGGGATCGACCGGCGGCCTGCTCGGCTTCATCCCCGGGATCGACCAGCATCCCTACCTGGCGTTCGGCCTCTACTACGTCATCTTCGACCTGACCTACTACTGGATGCACCGTGCCCAGCACGTCATCCCCTGGTGGTGGGCGATGCACAGCATGCACCACAGCCAGCGCCAGGTGAGCTGCTGGAACAACGACCGCAGCTGCCTGCTCGACGGCGTGTTCCAGTCGTTCATCATCGCCGGGCTGGGGCTGGTCGTGGGAGTCGACGCCGCGCAGTTCGCGCTGCTCGAACTGTTGAGCGAACTGGTGCAGAACTTCTCGCACACCAACACCCGGCTGGGTTTCGGCCGCATTCTCGAACGGCTGTTCGTCAGCCCGGGATTCCACCGCCTGCACCACATGCGCATCGATCCGGCGCGGCCCAACCTGCACAACTGCAACTTCGGGCAGGTGCTGGCGGTCTGGGACAACCTGTTCGGGACCGCGCTCTACGGCGAATCCCCGCGGGCCACCGGCGTGGCCGACCCCACGGTGGATGCCGACAACGGGCTCGGCGTGCTCGCCATGCAGTGGGCGGCGCTCAAGCGCTTCTGGGGTGCGGTACGCAGCCCGGACGGCTGGAAGCTGCAGGAAGTCGCCTTCGACCCGCAGACCTTCAGGCCGGTCCCGGTGGGCCACGCCGACCCGCAGGGTCTGGCCTCGCCGCAATCAGCGCCACCGCGCCGGACCTAGCCGGGCGGGCTTCCGCCTAGCGGGCCGAGACTGCTGCGATGACGGTAGCCACGCCCAGCGCGAGGTTGAGCGCCACCATCCGGCGGATCGCATTCAGCGCCTGTGCGGCGGCCGGCCACGCGCGGGCCTCGCAGTGACGGCGCAACCGGGGCAGCAGGCCCAGGTGGACATAGGCATACACCACGGCCATGACCAGCCCGAGCAGGAACATGATGTGCCAGCCCATCGGTGCGTATTTGAAGCCGGTTGCCAGCATCATGCCGAGCCCCGTCGCCACCACGGCCACCACGGCCAGACTCATGTACCGGAGGAAACGCCCCAGCGTGGCCAGCCACAGCGGCAGGCGCTCAGGGGGCGCCAGCACTTCGGCGGCTGACGGGCGGAGGCAGAAATAAGCGAAGAACATGCCACCGACCCAGGCCATTGCCCCGAGCAGGTGCAGGAGAAGAAACGCTTGGTGCAACACGATCATGCATCCCTCTGGAGGTTTCGGCGTTGTCTTGATGATACCAGCCCGAGATCAGGCGCCAGACGCCCGCCGATGGTCAGGCCGTCCTGCTTCTGGGAGGCCACGCCCGGGTGCTCGATGGAGTGCCTGGCGCCCGGCGCGGTCCGGCTCACTTCGGCAATTCATAGGGGTTCCCGAGCGTGCTGGTCTCGAACAGCCTGAACGTGACCGGCACTTCCTGCATGAAGGGGAACTGCTTGCGGAAGCCCGCCACGTACTCCTCGAATGCCGCCCTCCCGTCGATGTAGAAGCGCCAGGGTGTCGGCTCACCGTCACAGTCCACACCGAAGTGGCCCACATAAACGGTCTCTCCTGGCGCTACCGTAAACGAGCCCGCGACAGGCTTGCCATCCACGATGAGCTCTGCGGGCCCCGGCTCCGCCACCTGGATGTCCGCGGCAGACCTCGTCACCTTGAACCTGAAGCCGCCCAGGGCATAGCGCCCCGGCTCGAGGTAGACCGTATACGGCTGGAACGATGACTTTGCCAGAAGCACCGACGCCGGAGACAGCTCCCAGTCCGCATCGGCCGTGCCCGTGCCGTCCCCGGCGATCCGCCGGAAGGTCAGCCTCTGCAGCTGCGCGTTTTCGAAGGCGCCGCACTTCCAGTACCGGCCCCAGTTGACGTGCAGGATCACCAGGCCCCTGGACGCGGCCAGCTCCTGGAAGGATTTCCTGGACAATGCCACCTGTGCCTGCAGGCCGGCGGACAAGACCAGAAGGAAGATTGCGAGAATGCCGGTGACTTTACGCATACACACCCTCCGAAGTCATCCTGGCACCCGGCGTCTGGCGCACGCCGAGCGCGGCGCACCGACCGCAAGCCATGGTCAGGCGACGTCCCCCCGTCTTCAGTAGCACTTGGCATTAGAGCCGTCCGGCAATTGTAACGGCCTTGCGGCCAACTGCTGGGCATAGGCGGCGGGGGTCAGCCCGCCGAGTGATTTCTTCGGTCGTTCCT
>JADYZO010000020.1 GCA_020853135.1 Gammaproteobacteria bacterium | reverse complement strand
TCGCCGCGGCCCGGGCGCGGCGCAAGCCCGTCGTGCGCCGTGCCGAGATGCTGGCCGAGCTGATGCGCTTCCGCCATGCCATCGCGGTGTCCGGCAGCCACGGCAAGACCACGACGACCAGCCTGGTGGCAAGCGTGCTGGCGGAAGCCGGCGAGGATCCCACCTTCGTCATCGGCGGCCGCCTCAAGAGCGCGGACACCAACGGCCGCCTCGGTGCGGGCCGCTACCTGGTGGCCGAGGCCGACGAGAGCGATGCCTCGTTCATCCACCTGCAGCCGATGATCGCCGTGGTGACCAACATCGACACCGACCACCTCGGCACCTACGGCGGCGACATCGGCCGGCTGCGCCAGACCTTCATCGAGTTCCTGCACAACCTGCCGTTCTACGGGCTGGCGATCCTCTGCCTGGATGATCCCGGCGTCGCGGCCATCGCGCCCGGGGTCCAGCGGCCCACGCTGACCTATGGCATCGGCGAGGACGCCGACGTGCGGGCGTTCGACATCCGCGCCGAGGGGCTGCGCTCGCACTTCCGCGTGCGGCGGCCGGATGGCCGGCCACCGCTCGAGGTCACGCTCAACCTGCCCGGCCGGCACAACGTGCTCAACGCGCTGGCGGCCGTTGCACTCGCGCACGAACTGGAGCTCGACGACCCGGCCGTGCAGCGCGCGCTGGCCGGGTTCCAGGGCATCGACCGCAGGCTGCAGGTGATCGGCGAGATCGAGACCGCCAACGGGCGCATCGTGCTGGTGGACGACTACGGACACCACCCGACCGAGATCTCCGCCACCCTGCGCGCCGCGCGCGATGCCTGGCCAGGGCGCCGGCTGGTGGTGGCCTTCCAGCCGCACCGCTACACCCGCACGCGCGACCTGCTGGACGATTTCGCCGAGGTGCTGTCGGGCGCCGACAAGCTGCTGGTGACCGAGGTCTACCCGGCCGGCGAGGAGCCCATCGCCGGCGCGGACGGTCGCGCCATCTGTCGCGCGGTGCGCAGCCACGGCGTGGTGGAGCCCGTGTTCGTCTCGAAGCTCGAGAGCCTGCCGAAGCTGCTGGCCGGCGTGATCCTCGACGGCGACGTGGTGCTGACGCTCGGGGCGGGCGACATCGGTGCGGCGGCACAGAAGCTGCCGGTGACGTTGACGCGGCGTACCGCCTCGAGGCGCGGGTCGTGAGGAGCATGGCTGTGACGGCAGGGGGACAGGCGCGGATTTCGTACGCGGAGCCGATGGCCCGGCACACGTCCTGGCGTGTCGGCGGTCCCGCCGACGTCTACTTCAGGCCGCGTTCGCGCGAGGAACTGGTGGACTTCCTGCGCCAGCTCGATCCCGCCACGCCGGTGCACTGGGTGGGTCTCGGCAGCAACCTCCTGGTGCGCGACGGCGGCATCCGCGGTGTCGTCATAGCCACCGCCGGTTGCCTCGCGCAGTTGCGCCATCTCGGCGCGGGGCTGGTGGAGGCGGGCGCCGGCGTGCCCTGCACGGTGCTGGCGCGCCAGTGCGCCCGCTGGGGCGTGGGTCCGGCCGACTTCTTCGCCGGCATCCCGGGTACCGTGGGCGGGGCGCTGACCATGAATGCAGGTGCCTTCGGCGGCGAGACCTGGCAGCACGTCGCCGGGGTAGAGGTGGTCAACCGCCGGGGCGAGCTGGTCCGCCGTGGCCCGGATGATTACCGCGTGGCCTACCGCCAGGTGCAGGGGCCTGCGGGCGAGTGGTTCCTCGGTGCGCGGTTCCAGTTCGATCCCGCCCGGCCCACCAGCCTCGATGCGGTGCGCGCGCTGATCCAGGAGCGCCAGGCGAAGCAGCCGCTCGGCATGCCGAGCTGCGGCTCGGTGTTCCGCAACCCGCCGGGCGACTTCGCCGGGCGGCTCATCGAGGCCGCCGGCCTCAAGGGTGCGCGCATCGGTGGCGCCCAGGTCGCGGACAAGCACGCCAACTTCATCATCAACACCGGCAGGGCCACGGCTGGCGACATCGAGGCGCTGATCCGCCACGTGCAGGCGCGGGTTGCCGCGGTCCACGGCATCACGCTGGTTCCCGAGGTGCACGTGCTCGGCGAGCCGGCGGACGGGGAGGCCCGCGCATGAACTCCGGGCGCTATCCGCGCATCCAGGATCCGGCCCGCTTCGGCAAGGTCGCCGTGCTCCTCGGCGGGAAGTCCTCCGAGCGGGAGATCTCGCTGCTGACCGGCGAGGCGGTGCACCAGGCGCTGCTGCGCCAGGGCGTCCACGCCGAGCGCATCGACCCGGCCACAGACTTCCCGGCCGCCCTCGAGCGGGGCGGGTTCGATCGCGCCTGGCTCGCGCTGCACGGCCGCGGCGGGGAGGACGGCAGCATGCAGGGGCTGCTCAGCTGGCTCGGCATCCCCTTCACCGGCAGCGGCGTGCTCGGCTCGGCCATCGCCATGGACAAGCTGCGCACCAAGCAGCTGCTGGTGGCCGCGGGTGTCCCGACGCCGCGTTTCCACGTGCTCACCGGGGAGGACGACTTCGCCCCGGCGATCGCCGGGCTTGGCCTGCCGCTGATCGTCAAGCCCGCCTGCGAGGGATCGAGCATCGGCATGAGCAAGGTGCAGCGCGCCGAGGACCTGCCGCACGCATTCGCCACCGCCGCACGCTTCGGCGATGCGGTCTTCTGCGAGGAGTGGATGTCCGGGGCCGAGTACACCGCGGCCATCCTCCACGGGCGCGTGCTGCCGCTGATCCGCATCGAGGCGAAGGCGGTCTTCTATGACTACCAGGCCAAGTACTTCAGCGACGAAACCCGCTATGTCTGCCCCTGCGGCCTCGCGCCGGAGGCCGAGGCGCGCTTTGCCGGCGTGGCTGCACGCGCCTTCGCCACCGTGGCGGCCACGGGCTGGGGCCGCGTGGACCTGATGGTGGGTGTGGATGGGGCACCCAGGGTGCTCGAGATCAACACCATCCCCGGCATGACCAGCCACAGCCTGGTGCCCATGGCGGCAGCGGCAGCCGGCATCGGCTTCGATGAACTCGTCTGGCGCATCCTGGAGACGAGCTTTGCGCCGGAGGGCCAGCCCCATGCTGCGTAGGCACAACCGCCGCCGCAACGAGCGCCCGGCGCTGGCCTGGCCGGCCATTCCCTGGCATCTGCTCGCCGGCATCGCCGCCGTGCTGGTCGTGGCGGCTGGCGGTTACTACTCCGGGGCCTGGCTGCTCAACCGGCCGATCGAGACGATCCGGCTCAGTGGCCCCTTCGAGCGCGTCCCGGCCATCCAGCTCGGGGCGCTGGTGGAGCCCTACGCGCGTGCGGGCTTCCTCGAGGTGGACCTCGCTGCCGCCCGCCGCGAGCTCACCGCGCTGCCGTGGGTGGCGGACGCCGAGGTGCGTCGGCGCTTCCCCGGCACCCTGGAGGTGCAGGTCAGCGAGCAGAAGCCGATTGCCCGCTGGGGCGAGCGCGGCCTGCTCAATGCCGCGGGGAAGCTCTTCCTGCCCGATGCCGGGCATGTGCCCGCCGAATTGCCGCGCCTGCTCGGGCCGCCGGGCTCCGAGGCGCAGGTGACGCAGCGCTACTTTGCCGTGCAGGAACAGCTCCAGCACCGCGGCCTGTCCGTCGCCAGGGTGACGCTGGACGAGCGTGGCGCCTGGAGCTTCCAGACCAGCAACGGCCTGGAGGTGCGCCTCGGCGCCAACAGCGTCGATGAGCGCATCGGGCGGTTCTTCCAGGTGCTGGACCGGACCCTGACCCACATGGCCGGAGAAGTGGATTACGTGGACATGCGCTACCCGAACGGTTTCGCCATTGGCTGGAAGAGCCCCGACGCGATGCAGGCGGGTTCCGGCGAGGAGCAGCGGCCGCATGCCTAAGAAGACCGAGCAACGGCTGCTGGTGGGCCTGGACATCGGCACCTCGAAGGTGGTGGCCATCGTCGGCGAGCTGCATGACGACGGCTCGCTGGAGGTCATCGGCTTCGGCATGCATCCCTCGCGCGGCCTGAAGAAGGGCGTGGTGGTCAACATCGAGGCGACCGTCAACTCCATCCAGCGTGCGGTGGAGGAGGCCGAGCTGATGGCCGGTTGCGAGATCCACTCGGTCTACACCGGGATCGCCGGCAGCCACGTGCGCAGCCTGAATTCGCACGGCATCGTCGCCATCCGCGACCGCGAGGTCGTGCGCGGCGATGTCGACCGGGTCATCGATGCCGCGCGTGCCGTGGCCATACCAGCCGACCAGAAGATCCTTCACGTGCTGCCGCAGGAATTCATCATCGACGGCCAGGAGGGCATCCGCGAGCCGATCGGCATGTCGGGCGTGCGCCTGGAGGCCCGCGTGCACATGGTGACGGGTGCGGCGAGCGCCGCGCAGAACATCGTCAAGTGCGTGCAGCGCTGCGGGCTGGAGGTCGAGGACATCGTGCTCGAGCAGCTGGCGTCCAGCCACGCCGTGCTCACCGATGACGAGAAGGAACTCGGCGTGTGCCTGGTGGACATCGGTGGCGGCACCACCGACATCGCGGTGTTCAACTCCGGCGCCATCCGCCACACCGTGGTGATCCCCATCGCCGGCGACCAGGTGACCAATGACATCGCCATCTCCCTGCGCACGCCGACCCACTACGCCGAGGAGATCAAGATCAAGTACGCCTGCGCCCTGTCGCAGCTCGCCGCTGCCGACGAGACCATCGAGGTGCCGAGCGTGGGTGACCGTCCCCCGCGCCGGCTGGCCCGCCAGACGCTGGCCGAGGTCGTGGAGCCCCGCTACGAGGAACTCTTCGGCCTGATCCGCGATGAACTGCGCCGCAGCGGCTTCGAGGAGATGGTGGCGGCCGGCGTGGTGCTCACCGGAGGCAGCGCCAAGATGGAGGGTGCGGTGGAGCTGGCCGAGGAGGTGTTCCACATGCCGGTGCGCCTCGGGCTGCCCCAGCAGGTGCGCGGGCTGGGCGACGTGGTGCGCAACCCGATCCACGCCACCGGCGTGGGCCTGCTGCTGTACGCGAAGGACCGGGCGGCCCGGCAGGGGGGCGAGGTGCCCCTCAGCCCGGGCGTGGTCGACATCTGGAACCGCATGAAGGCCTGGTTCCAGGGAAGTTTCTGAGGGCCCCTGCTTCATAGAGGCCCCGGGTGCGTTGTTGTTGTTTGTGGAGGAGATGCGGCAATGTTCGAACTGATGGATACGACGAACCAGAATGCGGTGATCAAGGTGATCGGCGTGGGCGGCGGTGGCGGCAACGCCGTCCGGCACATGGCCAGCTGCGGGATCGAGGGCGTGGAGTTCATCTGCGCCAACACGGATGCCCAGGCGCTGCGCAGCGCCAGCGTGCGCACGGCGCTGCAGATCGGCTGCAACATCACCAAGGGGCTGGGCGCCGGCGCGGACCCGGACGTCGGCCGGCAGGCTGCCATGGAGGATCGTGACCGGATCATCGAGGTGATCGACGGCGCCGACATGCTGTTCATCACCGCCGGTCTCGGGGGCGGCACCGGCACGGGCGCAGCGCCGGTGGTGGCACAGGTGGCCAAGGAGCTCGGCATCCTCACGGTCGCGGTCGTGACCAAGCCCTTCAGGATGGAAGGCCGCAAGCGCATGACCGCCGCCGAGCAGGGGATCCATGACCTCGGCAAGTATGTCGACTCGCTGATCACCATCCCGAACGAGAAGCTGCTGACCGTGCTCGGCGCGCAGGTCACGCTGCTCGATGCCTTCCGTGCCGCCAACGAGGTCCTCCAGGGCGCGGTGCAGGGCATCGCCGAGCTGATCACCCGCCCCGGCCTGATCAACGTGGACTTCGCCGACGTGCGCACGGTGATGGGCGAGATGGGCATGGCCATGATGGGCTCAGGCACCGCCACCGGCCCGGATCGCGCCCGCGAGGCCGCCGAGGCCGCCATCTCCAGCCCGCTGCTGGAGGAAGTGAACCTCTCCGGTGCGCGTGGCATCCTCGTCAACGTGACCGCCGGCATGGACCTGGCCATCGGCGAGTTCCACCAGGTCGGCGAGACCGTCAAGCAGTGCGCATCCGACGACGCCACCGTGGTGGTGGGCACCGTCATCGATCCGGAGATGTCCGACAGCATCCGCGTCACCGTGGTCGCCACCGGCCTTGGCCGCCCGGAGACCGTGCGCCAGCCCGAGGTGACGCCGATGCGCGTGGTCAGCCGCGCCCCGGTGATGCCCGCAGCGGCCGCGGCGCCCGAGCCCGTGCAGCAGAATTACGGGGTCTACGAACAGCCTCCCCTGCGGCGTCGTGCAGTGAACGAGTCGCCCGTGGCGGCGGGTCCGGTGGCCGAGGCGAACTTCGACATGCTGGATATCCCGGCCTTCCTGCGGCGCCAGGCCGACTGAAGGAGCTGGGGAGGGTTCGTTGCGACGGCATCACGAATTGTGGTAGCTTGCGACAGTTGTGTCTCTGCTGTCTTGCAGGCCAGTGGTCGCCATCTGGCAGATCAACGAGTTATCGAGGAACGATGTGCGCCGTTCCGGGATTGGCCGGGCTGTGTTCAGGTGCCGGCTGTGGCACCTGAACAACAGGGTGTGCCGGAGTCCGCTGGTCAGCCGGTGTCGGGTTGCGCCCTCCGGGGAGTGATGTGATGTTGAAGCAACGAACCTTGAAGACCACCATCCGGGCGACCGGCGTGGGCCTGCATACCGGGCGCAAGGTCTACATGACGCTGCGGCCGGCTGCGGAGAACACGGGCGTCGTCTTCCGCAGGGTCGACCTCGAGCCGCCAGCCGAGGTGGCCGCTGCTGCGCTGAACGTCGGCGAGACCATGCTGGGAACGACGCTCGTCAGTGGTCGGGTCAAGGTGGCCACGGTGGAGCACCTGCTGGCCGCGATGGCCGGCCTGGGCATAGACAACTGCTACGTGGACCTCACGGCTCCCGAGGTGCCGATCATGGATGGCAGCGCGGCGCCGTTCGTGTTCCTGCTGCAGTCGGCGGGCATCGCCGAGCAGAACGCGCCGAAGTCCTTCATCCGCATCCGCCGGCCAGTCCGGGTCGAGGACGCCGACAAGTGGGCGGAGTTCCGCCCCTATACCGGGCTGCGCGTGAATTTCCGCATCGACTTCGACCATGCGGTCTTCAAGCGCCACACGCAGGAAGCCTCGGTGGACTTCTCCTCGACCTCCTTCCTGAAGGAAGTGAGCAGGGCCCGCACCTTCGGGTTCGCCAGGGAGATCGAGGCACTGCGGGCCCGCAACCTGACGCTCGGCGGCAGCATGAGCAATGCCATCGTGCTCGATGACTTCCGCATCCTCAACGAGGACGGGCTGCGCTTCGAGGACGAGTTCGTGAAGCACAAGATCCTCGATGCCATCGGCGACATCTACCTGCTCGGTCACGCACTGATCGGCGAATACACCGGTTACAAGTCGGGACACTCGCTGAACAACCAGCTGTGCCGGGCCCTGCTGGCCGCGCGTGATGCCTGGGAATCCGTGACGTTCGAGAACCCGGGTCGCGCGCCGATCTCCTTCCTGGCGCCTGCCGCCGTCGTCTGAACCGGGCTGCCGCTCAGGCGTCCTGCGGGGCGCCGGGGCCGGCCACCTTCACTTCCACCCGCGTGACAGCCGGCGTCAGCCGGCGTGCGGCCGCGAACAGTGCATCGGCCTCGAAGCGCAGGCGCGCCGCCCAGGCCGAACTCGCGGCGAGCACCACCAGCGTACCGTCCTCGCGTAGGTTGGCGCTGCGCAGTTGCCGGCCGAGGGCAGGGGGCAACCCGGTGCGCAGCTGGTCGGCAAGGCTCGCCGTGGCGGCCGCGCGCCCGGCGAGTGCCGCCAGCGGTCCGCCCGGCCGGAAAGCCAGCGTCGACAGGGACTTGGGTGTTTTTCGGGACATCCGTCACGATCCTGGGTCGCGCCAGTGTGATGCCGCTTTCTTGTCTTATATCAAATCGCCCGGCATAGTCGCGCTGGCGATAAGGGCAAACCCGCCGAAAGGCGGGGACGCAAAGCCACCGGTCTACAGGAGCAGTTCCTATGATAGCGGGGTTGCCGAACTGGCGGACGCGCGCGCGTGTCCGCGGCAAGGACGGCTTGGGCGCAGGCCCGGCAGCCAGCGCTGCTGGCGGCGGCCGCACCGATAACAACAGCAACAAGCGGTTTGCGGCCCCCGGGGGGATCCGGCGCATGAACTTCATCATTTTCTGCCGCAGTGCGCAGGGCACGCGGCACCTCACGCTGACGCCGGCGCTGGCGGGCGCGATGGCGCTGTCGGTCCTGGCCGTCCTGGCCGGGTGCTTTGGGCTGGGCTTCGGCATGGCGCGCGGCCTGGGTTTCGTTCCCGATGAAGAACGCATCCGGGAGCTGCAGCAGGACATCGTCGAACAGCGTGCGGCCGTGGATCGGGCGCGCGAGGCCGCCCAGGACCGGGTCAACGCGCTGGCCATGCGCGTGGCCAGCCTCAATGTGCACGTGATGCGGCTCAATGCGCTGGGCAGCCGCCTTGCCGGGATGGCCAAGCTGGCGGATGGGGAATTCGACTTCTCCGCCTCGCCCGGGGTCGGTGGCCCCGAGGAACCGGCGCTGGAGCCGGCGGCCATGAGCGGCCTCGATGCCGAACTCGATGCCCTGCACGGCCGCCTGCAGCGCCAGCAGAGCCAGCTGTCGATCCTGGCGATGCTGCTGGTCGACCGCAAGCTCAGCGAGGAAGTCCGGCCCCGGGGCCGCCCGGTCAGGGTGGGCTTCGTTTCCAGCGATTTCGGCCATCGCATCGACCCGTTCACGGGCGAGCAGCGCGAGCACCGGGGAGTGGATTTCGCCGCCCGGCCCGGCACCGAGATCCTGGCCGTGGCCACCGGCATCGTGACCTGGGCGGGTCCGCGCCAGGGCTACGGGAGCATGGTGGAGATCACCCACGGCAACGGCTACGTGACCCGCTACGCCCACAACGCGCGCAACCTGGTCCGTGTCGGCGATCATGTGCAGCAGGGCGAGACCATCGCGCTGCTGGGCGCCACGGGCCGCGCCACCGGGCCGAACCTGCATTTCGAAGTGTGGCGCGACGGCCGTCCGGTCAATCCGCAGCGCTTCATCCGCCAGGCCGGCTGAGCCGCGGCCCGGCCCGGCGATCCGCCCGGGGCGGGCTGCACCGTGCCGAACGCCCCGAAGGGCCTTAGAATAGCCTCCCCCGAATGTCCGGGGTGCCGTGCGTGCGCGACCCTGTCAACTGCCGAGTCCCGGATGGTCCGGGCGGTGGTGCGCGGGCAGCCTGCGACGATCACGGCCGGGAGAACCTGACCCTTGTTTGCCAATGTCCTGACCCGCCTGTTCGGCAGCCGCAACCAGCGCCTGCTGCGACAATACGGCGCCGTGGTTGCCCGGGCCAACGCCCTCGAGGGCGGCATGCAGGCGCTCGCCGATGACCAGTTGCGCGCCAAGACCGCGGAGTTCCGCCAGCGGCTGCACGATGGCGCGAGCCTGGACGACCTCGTGCCCGAAGCGTTTGCGGTGGTGCGCGAGGCGGCCCGCCGCACGCTCGGCCTGCGCCACTTCGACGTGCAGCTGATCGGCGGCCTGGCCCTCCACCAGGGAAAGATCGCCGAGATGCGCACCGGCGAGGGCAAGACGCTCATGGCGACCCTGCCCGCGTACCTCAACGCACTGCCCGGCAAGGGCGTGCACCTGGTGACGGTCAACGAATACCTGGCCCAGCGCGACTCGGCCTGGATGGCGCCGGTCTACGGCGCCCTCGGCATGACGGTGGGCGTGATCCGCAGCAGCCAGAGCCGGGAGGAGAAACACGCGGCCTACGCGGCGGACATCACCTACGGCACCAACAACGAGTACGGATTCGATTACCTGCGCGACAATCTCGCCTTCCGCCGCGAGGACCAGATGCAGCGCAGCCTGGCCTACGCCATCGTGGACGAGGTGGACTCGATCCTCATCGACGAGGCGCGCACGCCGCTGATCATCTCCGGCCCCTCGGAGGAGAACAGCGATCTCTATGTGCGCATCAACCGCCTGGTGCCCTTCCTGGACCGCCAGGAGGTGGAGGAGGGCCCGGGCGACTTCAGCGTCGATGAGAAGCTCAAGCAGGTGTTCCTCACCGAGGAGGGGCACCAGAAGGTGGAGGAGCTGCTGGCCCGCGAGGGCCTGCTGTCCGGTGGCAGCCTGTACGATGCCGCCAACATCCGCCTGATGCACCACCTCACGGCCGGGCTGCGCGCGCATGCGCTCTACAAGCGCGACGTGGACTACATCGTGCGCGACGGGGAGGTGGTCATCGTCGATGAGTTCACCGGCCGCACGCTGGCGGGCCGGCGCTGGTCCGATGGCCTGCACCAGGCGGTGGAGGCCAAGGAGGGCGTGGTGGTGAAGGAGGAGAACCAGACGGTTGCCTCGATCACCTTCCAGAATTACTTCCGCATGTACGAGAAGCTGGCGGGCATGACCGGCACCGCCGACACCGAGGCCTTCGAATTCCAGCAGATCTATGGCCTCGAGGTCGTGGTGATCCCGACCCACCGGCCCATGATCCGTGCCGACCACCCCGATCTCGTGTACCTCACGGCCAAGGACAAGTTTGCCGCCATCATCGAGGACATCCGCGGCTGCCGCGGCCGCCAGCAGCCGGTGCTGGTCGGCACCACGTCCATCGAGACCTCCGAGTACCTCGCCGGCCTGCTCGCGCGCGAGTCCATACCCCACCAGGTCCTCAACGCCAAGCAGCACGAGCGCGAGGCGCTGATCGTGGCCGATGCCGGCCAGCCCGGTGCCGTCACCATCGCCACCAACATGGCGGGCCGCGGCACCGACATCGTGCTCGGCGGCAACCTGCAGTCGGAACTGGCAGCGCTTGGCGCGGAGCTCGGCGAGGCCGAGCGCGAGGCGCGCCGCCAGGCCTGGCAGCAGCGCCATGACGCCGTGGTTGCCGCCGGCGGCCTGCACATCGTCGGCACCGAGCGCCACGAGTCGCGGCGCATCGACAACCAGCTGCGCGGCCGGTCGGGTCGCCAGGGCGACCCGGGCTCGAGCCGCTTCTACCTGTCGATGGAAGACAACCTGATGCGCATCTTCGGGGACCCCGAGCGCACCAAGGCGCTGCTGTCGCGGGTCGGCATGCAGCCCGGCGAGGCCATCGAGAGCCAGATGCTCACCCGGCAGATCGAGCGTGCCCAGCGCAAGGTCGAGGCCCACAACTTCGACGCCCGCAAGAACCTGCTGGAGTATGACGACGTCGCCAATGACCAGCGCAAGGTCATCTACCAGCAGCGCAATGAGCTCATGGGGGCCGACGACGTGCTCGATGCCGTCAACGGCATCCGTGACGAGGTGGTCGGTGGCGTCATCGACGAATTCATGCCCCGGGGGAGCCTGGAGGAACAGTGGGACGTTCCCGCCCTGCAGCAGGCGCTGGAGCGCGAGTTCACGGTCAGGCTGCCGGTCGGGCAGTGGCTTGCCGGCGACGGCTCGCTCGGTGAGCAGGCGCTGCGCGAACGCATCATCGGCGAGGTGGGTGCGGCCTACCTCCACAAGTGCGAGGAGATCGGTGCGCCGATCATGCGCCAGCTGGAGAAGCAGGTGATGCTGCAGCAGCTCGACCACCACTGGAAGGAACACCTGGCGGCGATGGATTACCTGCGCCAGGGCATTCACCTGCGCGGCTACGCCCAGCGCAACCCGAAGCAGGAGTACAAGCGCGAAGCCTTCGAGATGTTCGCGCAGATGCTCGACCTGGTGAAGCGCGAGACGGTGTCGCTTCTCTGCCGCGTGCGCCTGCGCACCGAGGAGGAGGTGGCCGCGGTGGCCGGAGCCGGGGCGCCGGACGAGACACGCATGCAGTTCACCCACGCGGAGGCGGCCTCGCCAATCGCCCCGCCACCCGCCCCGGTGGCGGCGCCTGCCGGCGGCACCATGCGCGGACCCGGTGTCATGGCGGGCCCCGGGCCGCGTCCGCCGCTGCCGCCGGCGACGCCGGCCGACACGCCCTTCGTGCGCGGTGGGCGCAAGATCGGCCGCAACGAACCCTGCCCCTGCGGCTCGGGCAAGAAGTACAAGCAGTGTCACGGGCGGACGGAGTAGGCGGCGAGATACACGTCGTCGCCGGCGTGATCCACAGCGACCAGGGCCTGGTCCTCATCGCCCGACGGCCGCCGGGGTCGCACATGGCCGGTGGCTGGGAGTTTCCGGGCGGCAAGCTCGCGCCGGGCGAGGCGCCGCTCGCCGGGCTCAGGCGCGAGTTGCGCGAGGAGATCGGCATCGAGGTGCTGGAGGCCGAGCCGCTGGTGCTTTGCCGCCACGCCTACGCCGATCGCCGCGTGCTCCTCGATGTCTGGACGGTGCTGCGCTATGCGGGCGAGCCCCGGGCCCTGGAAGGCCAGCCATTGCGCTGGGAGGCCCCCGGGCGCCTGCACGAGGTGGATCTGCTGCCGGCGGACCTGCCGGTGGTGGAGGCGATCCTGGCTGCGCGCGCCTTTTCAGCAGACCGTTAGCTGGAAGCGCACGTCGCGCGTCACCTGCACCGGCCGGCTCTGCGAGTCGGACCACTCCATGAAGCGCATCGTGAAGCGGTGATGGCTGCCGCTGATCTCGGGGTACATCGCCGTGCCACCGGGCAGGCAGATGCGCAGCAGGTTGCTGGGGCTCTCCCGCGTGAGAACGTGGTAGTACACGCCGTTGGTCGCCACCTGGGGCGTCGGTGGCGTGCTTTCCCGCACCAGCCACAGCAACTCGATGATGCTGTTGCACAGCGGCTTGATGGTGGACATCCAGCGCTCGATGTCCGCGATGCGGTCGGCGTAGGGCCGGCGCAGCCAGTGGCCGTACTCCGGCAGGTCGAATTCGCAGGCGCCGCCGGGGATGGCGCTGCGGTGCTTGATGGCGTTCAGGAATTCGTTCTCGCGCAGGGGCTGCAGGTACTGCGAGCCGACGCCCAGCAGTTCGTCGCGCAGCTGGCGCAGGTTCTCCAGCACCGTCTTCAGCCGGCCGCCGTCCACGGCCGGCACGTTCTGGTAGCGGTCGAAGACGTAGAGCTGGCGGTCGAGTTCCTTCAGCACGTCGTTGCGGACGTCGCCGCGGTTGAGGATGGTGATCATGTCGAGCAGGCTCGACACCACCGCACGCGTTCCCCAGGGCGCGGGTTCGCCGACATGGAACCGGAACTGCTGGTACAGGGACTCGAGGCGCAGGAAGGTGCGCATGCGCTCGGCCAGCGGCTGCTCGTAGAGCACCGGCGCAGCAGCAGTGGACGGTGCGGTCTGCACCTCGGCGGAAGGCGTCATGTCGTGCGCTTTGTTCCCGGTCCGGCGGGGCTCGCGATCGGCTGTTATTCTGCGCCAGCCAACCGGGCAGGGCAACGGAAGCGGCGGGCCGGACCGCCGCTCAGCCGCCGGCGGGAGGCGTCGCAGGCCGTGTTGCCGCCAGGCCCAGGTACAGCTCGTGCAGCCGCTGGACCTGCTCGCGCAGCCGCGCGAGGTCGCCGTCGTTGGCGATGATGTCATCGGCGCGTGCGCGCCGTGCCGCGGGGTCGAGCTGGGTGCGCAGGATGCGCTCGGCCTGTGCCGGATCCTCGCGGTCGCGCTCGATCAGGCGCTGGCGCTGGATCCCGATGGGGCAGTCCACCACCAGGACCCGGTCGACGTGCCGGTCGAAGCCCGACTCGATGAGCAGGGGCACCACCAGCACCTGGTAGGGGCCGCCGGCGCGTTCGCAGGCGGCCAGCGCAGCGGCCCGGATCAGCGGGTGGGTGATGGCCTCCAGCTGCCGCCGGGCCTGTGCATCGGCGAATACCCTGGCCCGCAGCTGGCGCCGATCCAGGCCTCCGGCCGCATCCAGCACCTCCGGGCCGAAGGCTGCGACGATCTGCGCGAGGCCTGCCGACCCCGGCCGGACCACCTCGCGGGCCAGTTCGTCGGTATCGATGATGGGCACCCCGAGCGCGCCAAACAGCGCGCTGACGGTGCTCTTGCCGCTGGCGATTCCGCCGGTGAGCCCGATGCGCAGGATGCGGTTTGCGGGCTGCCCGGGCATGGCGGCTGCCCTCAGCGGCCGCTGAAGCGCAGGTAGGTGTCGATGATGGGCTGGCCCCAGAGCAGCGCGACGAAACCCGCTCCGGCGAGGTAGGGCCCGTAGGGCAGCGGCTGCTGGCTGTCGCGGCCGCGCAGCACGATCAGCGCGATGCCGATGAGTGCGCCCACCACGGCGGAGAGCAGGATGACCAGCGGCAGCTTCTGCCAGCCGAGCCAGGCGCCGAGCGCCGCCAGCAGCTTGAAGTCGCCGTGGCCCATGCCTTCCTTGCCCGTCAGCCGGCGGAAGCCGTGATACACCAGCCACAGGCTGAGGTAGCCGGCCATGGCACCGATGACGCCGCTGCGCAGGTCCGTGATGGCGACGTAGCCCGGCCCGCCGGCGCCGAGGAGCACGAACAGCAGGCCCGCCCAGAGCAGCGGCAGCGTGATGATGTCGGGCAGGATCTGGCGGTCGATGTCGATGAAGGCCAGCGCGATCAGCGACCAGGCGAGCAGCAGCGCGCCGGCGGCTTCCAGCGAGGGGCCGAAACGCAGGACGACCAGCACCGAGACCAGGCCCGTGAGGGCCTCCACGGCCGGGTACCGCAGGGAGATGCGCGTTCCGCAGGCTGCGCAGCGCCCGCGCAGCCACAGCCAGCCCAGCACCGGGATGTTGTGCCAGGCGCGGATCTGCGTCTGGCAGGCGGGGCAGGTGGAGCGAGGCGTGGCCAGGTTGAACGGCGGCTGTGCCGGGCCGGTGGCTGCGCCGGGCTCGAGGATCTCCCGCGCCTGGCGCCGCCAGTCGCGCTCGAGCATGACCGGCAGGCGCAGGATGACGACGTTGAGGAAGCTGCCGATGACCAGGCCGAGCAGCGCGGCACAGACGCCGATGAACACCGGGCCGTCCGTGCCGCCGCCGGTCAGATGACCGCACCCATCTTGAAGATCGGCAGGTACATGGCCACCACCAGGCCGCCGACCAGCACGCCGAGGATGGCCATGATGAGCGGCTCGAGCAGGCTGCTCATGGCGTCCACGGCATTGTCGACGTCGGCTTCGTAGAAGTCGGCCACCTTGGCCGACATGGCGTCCAGCGAGCCCGACTCCTCGCCCACGGCGATCATCTGGATGACCATGTTGGGGAAGATGCCGGTGTTCTCCATGGCGCGCTGCAGGCGCTGGCCGGTGGCCACTTCGTCCTTCATCTCGAGCACGGCCTGCTCGAACACCACGTTGCCGGTGGCGCCGGCCACCGACTGCAGCGCCTCGACCAGCGGCACGCCGGCGCTGAACATGGTGGACAGCGTGCGCGCAAAGCGGGCGATGGCTGCCTTGGTGAGGATGTCCCCGACGATGGGCAGCTTGAGCGCCAGCCGGTCCTGGGTGACCCGCATCTGGCGTGAACGCTTCTTCATCTCCAGGAAGCCAAACACCGCGCCGACCACCAGCAGCAGCAGGAAGACGCCCTTCTCCTGCATGAACTTGGAGAGGTTGATGACCATGCGGGTGAAGGCCGGGAGGTCTGCGCCGAAGCCCTTGAACAGCGCCTCGAATTCCGGGATCACGAAGATCAGCAGGATGGTGGTGACGATGATGGCCACGACGACGACCGCGGTCGGGTAGAACAGTGCCTTCTTGATCTTCTTCTTGATGGCCTCGGTCTTTTCCTTGTAGGTCGCCACCTTCTCCAGCAGGCTATCCAGGGAGCCCGAGTGCTCGCCGACCTCGACCAGGTTGCGGTAGAGGTCGTCGAAGTACAGCGGGTGCTTGGCCAGGCACTCGGTGAGCGAGGTGCCGCCCTCGAGGTCCTGCTTGATGGACAGGATCAGCTTCTGCATGGCGGGGTTGTCGTGGCCCGCGCCGACGATCTCGAAGGCCTGCACCAGCGGGATGCCCGCCTGGAGCATGGTGGCGAGCTGGCGGCTGAAGAGCGCGATGTCCGCTGCGGTGACCTTGCCCCGGCCCTTGAACAGGCCCGACTGCTTCCTGATCCTGACCGGGACGACGCCCTGCTTGCGCAGTTCGGCGCGCACGGCCACCTCGGTGGGGGCCACGCTCTTGCCGCGCACGCGCTTGCCGGCCTTGTCCGTGCCCTCCCACAGGAAGGCAACCTGCTTGCTGGCTATGCTCTCTGCCATGACCGCACCACGACCGTCCCAGGAAAACCCCGGCCCCTCGGGCCAAACTTACCGGCTGCGCCGGCTGCGCGGCGAGACCTGTGCCGCAGAAAATCAATCAATCGTAACCCGGTTGATCTCTTCCAGGCTGGTGATCCCGTCCTTGACTTTTTGCAGTGCGGAGCGGCGCAGGTCCCAGACCCCGTCGCGCCCGGCCTGGTCGGCAATCTGCTGGGCGCTGCCGCCCTCGAGGATGATGTGGGAGATGGCTTCCGTGATGGGCAGCACCTGGTAGATGCCGACCCGCCCCTTGTAGCCGTCGCTGCAGGCCTTGCAGCCCACGGGCCCGTAGATGCGCAGGCCGCTGCGCACGTCGGCCTCGGTGAACCCTTCCCGCAGCAGCGCCTCTTCCGGGATGTCCTTGATTTCCTTGCAGCTCTCGCACAGGCGCCGCGCCAGGCGCTGGGCGATGATCAGGTGCACCGAGCTGGCGATGGCGTAGGGCTTCACCCCCATGTCCACCAGCCGGGAGAGGGTCTTCGGCGCATCGTTGGTGTGCACCGTGGAGAGCACCAGGTGGCCGGTCTGGGCGGCCTTGATGGCGATCTCGGCGGTCTCCAGGTCGCGGATCTCGCCGACCATGATGACGTCGGGGTCCTGGCGCAGGAAGGCGCGCAGCGCCGCGGCGAAGGTCAGGCCCACCTTGGGGTTGACGTTGACCTGGTTGACCCCGGGCATGTTGATTTCCGCCGGGTCCTCGGCGGTGGAGATGTTGCGGTCCTCGGTGTTGAGGATGTTGAGGCCTGTGTAGAGCGAGACGGTCTTGCCGCTGCCGGTGGGGCCGGTGACGAGGATCATGCCGTAGGGCTTGGCGAGCGCATCCAGGTACGCCCTTTTCTGCACGTCCTCGTAGCCGAGGGCATCGATGCCGAGCTTGGCGCTGCTCGGGTCGAGGATGCGCAGCACCACCTTCTCGCCGAACAGCGTCGGGCAGCTGTTGACGCGGAAGTCGATGGCGCGGTTCTTGGACAGCTTCATCTTGATGCGGCCGTCCTGCGGCAGGCGCCGCTCGGCGATGTCCAGGCGCGCCATGACCTTCAGTCGCGCCACCACCTTGGAGGAGAGCGCGATCGGCGGGGCGGCCACCTGCTTGAGCACGCCGTCGAGGCGGGTGCGCACGCGGTAGTTCTTCTCGTAGGGCTCGAAGTGGATGTCGGAGGCGCCGCGCTTGATGGCATCGAGCAGCACCTTGTTGACGAAGCGCACGACCGGGGCGTCGACGGCCTCGTCGCGGCCCGGTTCGTCGGCAGCGTCCTCGTCGCCGCCGGTGACCTCGAGGCTCTCGAGGTCGAAGTCGTCGTCCGCCATGTTGCTCATGGAGGTGTCGACGGCATCGAGCGTGCGGCTGACGACCTGCTCGAGCTTGTCCTGCTCCACCACCACCGGGTCCACGCGGAAGCCGGTCTGGAACTTGATCTCGTCGATGGCCTGCAGGTTGGTCGGGTCCGCCATGCCGAGGAACAGCCGCTTGCTCCGCAGCAGCAGCGGCAGCACCCGGTGCCGGCTCAGGAGCTGGCGGTCCACCGACTTGAAGGCATCGAGGTCGGTCTCCAGCGCATCGAGGTCGAGCAGCGGCACCCCGAACTCGCTCGCCGCGGCGATGGCGACCTGGCGCGAGTCGGCGAGGTTGCGGGAGACGAGGTAGGGCACCAGCCCGCCCGGCTCGGCGCGACTCGCCTGGAGGGCCTGCACCACCGCCTCCTCGCCCACGATGCCGTCCTGGACCAGGCGGCGCGAGAGGCCGGAGAGGGGGGCGCTGGTGGGGTTGACGGCCATCGGTCGTGGGTGGCTTGGGGCAGGACCCGCAAAACCTGCGGACGGACGTCGTAGTGTTACTTAACCGGGTGGGGGGCGCAACCGAACGGGTGTCTCATTTCACGCGACAGGGCGGAGCAAAGAAAAAGGGGGCCGCAAGGCCCCCTTTCTCCGGCGTCTGTCTGTCCGGGGTTACGGACGGCAGGCGGCAGGCAGGTACTTGTCCAGCATGCCGGCCGACGGGGCCGCGTAGGCGGCCGTGGTGCCACCGCCCGCGGTGCCCAGGAGCGCCGTCCCGGCGGGTGCTGCCGCGTTTCCGCAGCGCCAGACCACGCTCAGGTCAGGCGACTCGTAGGGGGTCAGGCTGAGCGTCTGGCCGGCGATCACGGCGTTGGAGCTGTTGCCATAGGTGATCGTGATCGTGCCGTTGGCGACGTCCACCTGGGTGACGTAGTTGCCGCTGGTGTCGGTCGCCGTGGCCGTCATGCCGGCGGCGGTGCGGGTGGCCGGGGCGACGCCGCGGTTGGCGAAGGACTCGGCGACGGCTGCCTTGGCGGAGGCCGCCAGCGTCAGGCCTTCACTGACCTGCGAGCGGATGGTGTAGTCCTGGTACGCCGGGATGGCGATGGCGGCCAGGATGCCGATGATGGCGACCACGATCATCAGTTCGATGAGCGTGAAGCCCTTCTGGATCGTCTTCATGTGCGGATGCTCCTGTTTCCAGTGGTTGCAGTTCGAATGGCAAAGGCCATTTCGGGCAAATAGCCTGCAAGGCCTGTGCCATCCACCCCGTCCGGCCGCCATGCCACTGTTTCCACGGAAATTTCCCCCGCATTAAGACAGCCCGGAAAAGGTGTCTGACATATTTTCCCGGGCGGGCGGGTCCGCATGTGACGTGCCGCGTCAGGATGTGACGCTCCCGGTCGGTCCCGGCGAGCGCGCTTACTCCATCCCGAGCTTGGCCATCCGGTAGCGCAGCGCGCGCAGCGTCAGCCCCAGCTGGCGTGCCGCGGCGGTCTTGTTGAAGCGGTTGGCCTCCAGCGCCTTCTGGATGGCCTCGCGCTGCACCGAGTCGATGCGCGTGTCGAGGCCGGCGGCTTCCCCGCCGGCGGCGGGGCCGGCCCTGCCCTCCTGCACCTGGATGTCCTCGGCGAGGATGTCGCCCCCCGTGGAGAGCGCCATCGCGCGCTCGATGATGTTCTCCAGTTCGCGGACGTTTCCCGGGAACGCGTAACCGGCGAGTTTCGCCGCGGCACCGGGGCTCAGGCCCGGCACCGGCAGGCCGAGCTCGCGCGCCTGGCGTTCGAGCAGGTGGCGGGTGAGGAGCGCGATGTCCGCGCCGCGCTCGCGCAGGGGCGGAACCCGCAGCTCGATGACGTTGATGCGGTAGAAGAGGTCCTCGCGGAACTGGCCGGCAGCCACCAGCGCACGCAGGTCCTTGTGGGTGGCCGAGAGGATGCGCACGTCGACCGGCAGTTCCTGCGGCTGGCCGATCGGCCGGATGGTCTTCTCCTGGATGACCCGCAGCAGCTTTACCTGCATGGGCAGCGGCAGTTCGGCGATCTCGTCGAGGAACAGCGTGCCGCCATCCGCGCCCTGGAAGAGCCCCGGCTTGTCGGCCAGCGCGCCGGTGAAGGAGCCCTTGCGGTGGCCGAAGAACTCGCTCTCCATGAGTTCGCCGGGAATCGCGCCGCAGTTGACCGGCACGAAGGGGCCGCCGGCGCGGGCGCCGAGCGCGTGGATCATGCGCGCCACCAGTTCCTTGCCCGTGCCCGATTCACCGGTGATGTGCACCGGAGCCTGGCTGCGTGCCACGCGGGTGATCATCTCGCGCAGCTTCTGCATGGGCGCGGAATCGCCGAGCAGCCCGGCGCGGGCAGCGGGTGCAACCGGTTCCGTGCTGGACAGCTTCAGTGCGTTGGCGACCAGCTTGCGCAGGTTGGCGAGGTCGAGCGGCTTGGAGATGAAGTCGAAGGCGCCGGATTTCAGCGCCCGCACCGCGGTCTCCACGTTGCCGTGTGCGGTGATCACCGCCACCGGGGTGCGCAGCCCGGTGGCCTGCATCCAGGCGACGAGGTCGAGCCCGTCGCCGTCGGGCAGGCGCATGTCGGTGAGGCAGAGCTGGAACTCCCCGCCGCGCAGCTGCGCCCTGGCCGAGGCGATATCGGCACAGCTGCGGGTATCGATGTCCATGCGCTGCAGGGTGATGGCCAGCAGCTCGCGGATGTCGGGTTCGTCGTCCACCACCAGGGCCAGCGGCCTGCTCATTCGTGGCCTCCCCAGCGGGCGGGGTCCGCGAAGACGATGCGAAAGCGGCTGCCGCCGCCCTTGCGCGGCTCGTAGGCCAGGGTTGCGCGGTTGCACTCGCACAGTTCCCGCGAGATGAACAGCCCCAGTCCCGTGCCGCCGGCCGGTCCCGTGGCGAAGGGCTCGAACACCCGGTCGATGAGCGACTCATCGATGCCCGGCCCGCGGTCGGCAACCTCCAGGTACGGCCGCCGGCTGCCCGGCATGCGGCCCCAGGACAGTTCCACGGTGATGCCGCCGGCGGCCTCGCTCGCGTACTTGACCGCATTCTCGCAGAGGTTCCACACCACCTGGTGCAGGTGCCCGGGATCCATGCGCACCTCGACGTCCTCGCCGCCGGTGGCGGCCACCTGGCCTTCGAAGAGTTCCAGCGTGGCGGTGAACTCGGCGACGAAAGCCCGGGTCCAGGCGTGCAGCGACAGCAGCTGGGGCCGGCTGGCCTCGCGGCGCGAGAGCTGCAGGATGCTGTCGACGATGCCGCTGACGCGCCGCGAGTTGGTGTGGATGATCTGCAGCAGGCGGCGTTCGTCGGGTCCGATCGCCGGGGATTCCCCGAGCAGCTGGCCGGCGTGGCTCATGGCGCCCACCGGGTTGCGCACCTCGTGGGCGATGCTTGCCGTCAGCCTGCCAAGCGCGGCGAGCTTGGACTGCTGCACCTTCTCGGCGAGCAGGGCCGCATCCTCGAGGAAGATCAGCACCGGGCCGTCCTTGCGGCCTTCCAGCGGGGCGATGTGGCTGTTGAGCTGCGTGCTGCCATCGGCCGACATGAAGGCCGGCAGCTGCCCGCGCGGGTCCGCGTTGCGTCGCCAGCCCTCCAGCAGCCGCGCGAGCTCCGGTGCGATCCGCCGCAGGGGCTGGCCCGCGGCCTGTGCCCTGACGCCGAGCTGGTCGGCGGCGGGCTGGTTCATCAGGCGCACGTTGTGGTCCGCATCCACCACCAGGATGCTCTCGCGCAGGTTGCGGATGATGTATTCGTTGAGCTGGGCGAGGTTGGCGAGGTCGATGCCACGCTGGTGCGCCAGTGCCTCGCTTTCCTCCAGCCGGCGCGCGAGCGGGAAGGCCGCCGTGACGATGGCGAACATGACCGCGCCGAGTGTGCCGGCGGCGATGAAGTCATTCGCCGGGGCGAGGTTCTGCGAGAAGGCCAGTGCCTGCTCGAGCAGCACGGCGATGGTGGCCACGGCGGCGGCGAGGAAGGCCAGCCGCCCGGGCAGCGTGATGGCGGCCGCGCCCACGAACACCACCAGCAGGCCGCCGATGCCGCTCCGCATGCCGCCGCCGGTGTGCACGAGGAGCATGATGGCCGTGATGTCGAGGCTGAGGAGGAAGGGCACCCGCCAGGGGCCCGGCACCGGGTGGCGGCGCTGGTAGGCCAGGATGATCGCGGAGGCCAGCGCATACAGGGCGGCCACGGCGCGGAACTCCGCGGGCATGCGCTCGCTCAGCAGCGGCATCTCGTGGCCGGCCACGGAGACGGCGAGCAGCAGCAGGCCGGCCAGCAGCCGGAAGATGCCGACGAGGCGCAGCACGCGGCGGGAGGCATCGGGCGCGATGGCCCGCGTGGCCTCGCCCGCCTCCCGGAAGGGGACCGGCATGCTGTGCTCGGAAATGGCCATCAGTTCATCCGCGAAGAAAGGGGATTATGTCGGATCGCCGTCGCGCAGTCGTGACGGGGTTCACACGCCGGCCGGCGGACCCCGCGCGCTGCGGCGTGTTTGACTAAATGGCTGATTTCCCCACAATACGCGCACCTGCCATAACCCGCCCACGCATCAGCCCATGAACCTGCACGAGTACCAGGCCAAACAGCTGTTTTCCCGCTATCGCATCCCGGTGACCCGGGGCGAGGTGGCGGCCACCCCCGCCCAGGCCAGTGCGGCGGCCGACCGCCTCGGCGGCAGCCTCTGGGTCGTCAAGGCGCAGGTCCACGCGGGCGGCCGCGGCAAGGCCGGCGGGGTGAAGCTCACGCGCAGCGCCGAGGAAGTGCGCGCCGCCGCCGCCGGCATGCTCGGCTCGCGGCTGAGGACCAAGCAGACCGGCGCCGCCGGGCTGCCGGTCAATCTGGTGTTCGTGGAGACCGGCAGCAGCATTGCCCGCGAGCTCTACCTCTCGCTGCTGGTGGACCGCAACCGCCAGCGGGTGTCCTTCCTCGCCTCGGCCGCCGGCGGCATGGACATCGAGGAGGTGGCGGCGCAGACGCCGGAGAAGATCCTCACGGCCGCGGTGCACCCGGCCGCGGGCCTGCAGGCCTACCAGGCGCGTCAGCTCGGCTACGCGCTCGGGCTGGACAACGCGCAGATCGGGCAGTTCATCGACATCTGCCAGAAGCTCTATCGCCTGTTCTGCGACTGCGACGCCAGCCTGATCGAGATCAACCCGCTCATCGTCACCACCGAGGGCAATCTCCTCGCCCTGGATGCCAAGATCAACATCGAGGACAACGCGCTGTTCCGGCATGCGGAACTCCTCGCCATGCGCGATCCCACGCAGGAGGACGAGATGGAGCGGCGGGCCGCCGAGCACGACCTCAATTACGTCTCGCTCGACGGCAACATCGCCTGCATGGTCAACGGCGCGGGGCTTGCCATGGCCACCATGGACCTCATCAAGCTGCACGGCGGGGAGCCGGCCAACTTCCTCGACGTGGGCGGTGGCGCCACGCCCGAGCGCGTGGCCGCGGCCTTCAAGCTGATCCTGAGCAACCCGGCGGTGAAGGCCATCCTCGTCAACATCTTCGGCGGCATCGTCCGCTGCGACCTCATCGCCGAGGGCATCATCCAGGCGGTGCGCGAGGTCAGCGTCAAGGTGCCGGTGGTGGTGCGGCTCGAAGGCACCAACGTCGAGCAGGGCCGCGGGTTGCTGGCCCAGAGCGGCCTGGACATCACCGCGGCGGCGGACCTCACCGATGCCGCGCGCAAGGTCGTGAGCGCGGCCGGGAACCTGTCATGAGCATCCTCGTCAATCGCGAAACCCGCGTCATCTGCCAGGGCCTCACCGGCCGCCAGGGCCAGTTCCACGCCCAGCAGTGCCTGGAGTACGGCACGCAGGTGGTCGCCGGTGTCACGCCGGGGCGCGGCGGGGAGAGCCACCTGGGCCTGCCGGTATTCGACACCATGACCGAGGCGGTGGCGGCCACCGGCGCCACGGTGAGCGTGATCTTCGTGCCGGCGCCCGCCGCGGCGGATGCGATCCTCGCCGCGGCCGATGCGGGCATCGAACTCGTCGTGTGCATCACCGAGGGCATCCCGGTGCTCGACATGGTGCGCGTCAAGGCCGTGCTCGGTGATTACCGCTGCCGGCTCATCGGGCCGAACTGCCCCGGCATCATCACGCCCGGGGAGTGCAAGATCGGCATCATGCCGGGTTTCATCCACAGGCCCGGCCGCGTGGGCATCGTCTCGCGCTCGGGCACGCTCACCTACGAGGCGGTCTACCAGACCACCAGCAACGGGCTGGGGCAGAGCACCTGCGTGGGCATCGGCGGCGACCCGATCCGCGGCATGAACTTCATCGACTGCCTGGCGCTGTTCCAGGACGATCCGCAGACCGAGGGCATCATCATGGTCGGCGAGATCGGCGGCAGCGACGAGGAGGCCGCCGCACGCCATATCCGTGACCACGTGACCAAGCCGGTGGTGGCCTACATCGCCGGGGTCACCGCACCCCCCGGCAAGCGCATGGGCCATGCCGGCGCGATCATCTCCGGTGGCGCGGGCACCGCGGCGGCGAAGTATGCCGCGCTGGAAGAGGCGCGCGTGCGCACCGTGCGTTCGCCCGCCGACCTCGGCCTAGCCATGAAGGAGCTGCTCGGCTAGGGCGGTGCCCACCGGTTTCGGGACCCCCAGCGGCAACCGGATGGCCGATACCCTCAAGCTCGCCTTCGCACAGCTCAACCTGCTGGTCGGCGACGTTGCCGGCAATGCCCGCGGCATCATCCGGGCGGTCGGCGCGGCGCGCGCGACGGGTGCCGATCTCGTCGTCTTCCCCGAGCTTGCGCTCTGCGGCTACCCGCCCGAGGACCTGCTCTTCCACGGCGGGCTGCAGCGCCAGGTCGCCGCGGCCCTCGATGAGGTGCGGGCGGCCGCCAGCGGCATCGCCGTGCTGGTCGGCTACCCCGAGCACGCGCAGGGCGCGATCTACAACGCCGCCGCGCTGTTCGCCGGCGGGCAGCGGCTCGCCAACTACCGCAAGCAGGCGCTGCCCAACTACAGCGTCTTCGACGAGGAACGCTACTTCCGTCCCGGCCACGGTCCGGAGGTGGCCACGGTCGCCGGCGTGCGCATCGGCATCGCCATCTGCGAGGATGTCTGGACGCCGGGGCCCTGCCTGGCGGCCCGCGCGGCGGGCGCCGAGCTGGTCGTCGCGCTGAACGGCTCGCCCTTCGAGGTCGGCAAGCAGGCCCGCCGCGAGGCGGTGCTGGCGCAATGCGCGCAGGCCGCCGGCCTGCCCATCGCATACGCCAACCTGGTGGGCGGGCAGGACGAGCTGGTCTTCGATGGCGGCTCCTGCCTGCTGGATGCGCAGGGGCGCGTGTGCATGCGTGCGCCGGCCTTCGGGGCGGGGCTGTTCCAGGGCGCCCTGCGCCGCGCGGGCGGGCGGCTGGAGCCGCTGCCAGGCGATGTGGCGGCGCTGCCCGGCGAGGACGCCAGCATCTACGGTGCGCTGGTGCTCGGCGTGCGCGACTACGTGGGCAAGAACGGCTTCCCCGGCGTCGTGCTGGGGCTCTCGGGGGGCATCGACTCGGCCCTCACGCTCGCCATCGCGGCCGATGCGCTCGGCGCCGCGGCGGTGCAGGCAGTGATGATGCCCTTCCGCTACACGAGCGCGATGAGCATCGAGGATGCCGGGGCCCAGGCCCGCACCCTGGGCGTGGGCTACACGGTCATGCCCATCGAGCCCATGGTCAGCGCGGCGCGCGCGGTCCTCGGGCGGGAGGTGGCCGGCGAGCCCGGCGACATCACCGAGCAGAACCTCCAGGCACGCTGCCGCGGCATGCTCCTCATGGCCATCTCCAACAGCACGGGCCGCATGGTGCTCACCACCGGCAACAAGAGCGAGATGGCCGTGGGCTATGCCACGCTCTATGGCGACATGGCCGGCGGCTTCGCACCCATCAAGGACTGCACCAAGACGCGGGTCTACGCGCTCGCCCGCCATCGCAACAGCCTGGGGGCGGTGATCCCGGACCGGGTCATCAGCCGGGCCCCCTCGGCCGAGCTGCGTCCCGACCAGAAGGACAGCGATTCACTGCCGCCCTACGCGGTGCTCGACCCGATCCTCGATGCCTTCCTGCTCGAGAACCGCTCGGTGGCCGACATCGCCAGGGCGGGCCTCGACCCGGCCGTGGTGGCCCGCGTGCTGGAGATGGTGCGTCGCGCCGAGTACAAGCGCCGCCAGGCCGCGCCCGGCGTGCGCATCAGCAGCCGCGCCTTCGGCCGCGACTGGCGCTACCCGATCACCTCGGGTTATCGCCATACCTGAGGCCACGCCTGAGGCGCTACCAGAACCGGTACCAGGGTTTCTGCTCGGTCTTCGCCTGTGCGCCGGCGGCCGCGGGGTAGCTGGCGGCCAGCACCTCGCGGGTGCTGGCCGCGAGGTCGGCCATGCCCAGCGCGCTGTAGGAGTCGATCATGATGCGCAGCGAGTCGGCCACCGCCGGCGAGCCGTCGTAGCGTTCCATGGCGGACTGGGCGCGGTTGAGCGCGGCGAGGTAGGCGCCGCGGGTGAGGTAATAGCGGGCCACGTAGTTCTCGTGCTCAGCCAGCCGGTTGCGCAGGAACACCATGCGCTGGCGGGCATCGGCCGCATAGATGCTCTGCGGGTAGCGCTGCAGCAGCTGCGCGAACGCCGAGAAGGACTCGTTGGCCTTGCCGAGCGGGCGGCGCGCCGGGTCGACATTGAAGAAGCGGTAGAAGACGTTCGACTCGCCGGTGAAATTGGCGAGGCCGCGCATGTACAGCGCATAGTCCACCCGCGGATGGGTCGGGTTCTCGCGCTCGAACTGGCTGGCCGCGTCGATCGCGGACTCGGGTTCCCCGTTGCGGTAGTAGCAGTAGATCAGGTCGAGCTGGGCCTGCTTGGCCTGGTTGCTGAAGGGAAAGCGCGCGCTCAGCGTTTCGTAGTAGGTGATGGCGTTGCGGTAGTTGCCGCTGTCCATGGCCGAGTGGGCCCGGTCGTAGAGGACGTCGGCCCCGGACTTCATGTCGCGCTCGTTCTTGCTGGCGCAGCCGGCGAGGGCGAGCAGGGCGGCGAGCAGGGCGGCCAGCAGGTGCAGGCGGGGCAGGGCGGCTGGAGCGGACAAGCGGCTTACCTGTGTGCGCGGTGGGCGTGAACCGGGGCTGCGCAGTATAGCCCAGCACCGCCGGACCCGGCCGGCCGCCGGGCCGCATACAATCTGTCACCCATGACGAGCATTGCCCACAAGCTGAGCATCCCCCCGGACCAGGCCGGCCGCCGCCTGGACCAGGCGCTGGCGGAACTGCTGCCCGCCTATTCGCGCTCGCGCATCAAGGAGTGGATCCTCGACGGCTGCGTCCTGCTCGACGGTGCCGCCGCCGAGCCGCGCAGCCGGGTCGCCGCCGGCCAGCAGGTGGAGCTTGCGGCCACCGTGGCCGCCCGCGAGGGTGTCGCGGCCCAGGAGGTCGCTTTCGGGGTGGTGCACGAGGACGAGGCCGTCCTGGTGGTGGACAAGCCCGCGGGGCTGGTGGTCCACCCGGGGGCCGGCAACCCCGATGCCACTCTGGAGAATGGCCTGCGCCACCGGATGCCCGGGCTGGCCGCGCTGCCGCGCAGTGGGCTGCTCCACCGCCTCGACAAGGACACCAGCGGGCTGGTGCTGGTGGCGAAGACCCTGCCGGCCCACACGCAGCTGGTGCGCGACCTGCAGGAGCGGCGGATCACCCGCGAATACCGCGCCATCGCCAACGGCGTGATGACCGCCGGTGGCACGGTGGATGCCCCCATCGGCCGGCATCCGACCCAGCGCCTGCGCAGGGCGGTCAGCGAGGGCGGGCGCCCGGCGCTGACCCACTACCGGGTGCTGGCGCGCTTCCCCGCGCACACCTTCGTCGCGGTGCGGCTGGAGACCGGGCGCACCCACCAGATCCGGGTGCACATGGCGCACATCGGCTTTCCCATCCTGGGGGATCCCGCCTACGGCGGCCGGCCACGCATTCCCGCCGGCGCGGACGAGGCGCTGATGGCGGTCCTGCGCGGGTTGCGCCGCCAGGCACTGCACGCTGCGGCGATCGGCTTCCGGCACCCGGTGAGCGGGGAGCGGCTCGGGTTTTCCTCGGCGCTGCCGCAGGACCTGCTGGCGGTGCTCGCCGCGCTGGCGGGTTCCACCGCGGCGGCACAACGCCTGGCGGCGCTCGGCTGGCCGCAGCCCCACTGATGCCCCTGCAGCTGATCGAGCCCGACTGGCCGGCACCCGCAGGGGTGCGTGCGGCGGCGACCACGCGTGCCGGCGGCGTGAGCGCGGCCGCCTACGCGAGCCTCAACCTCGGGGACCATGTCGGCGATGACCCTGCTGCCGTGGCCGGGAACCGCCGCCGGCTGGCTGCGGCACTCAAGCTGCCCGCAGCGCCGTTGTGGCTGCGCCAGGTGCACGGCAGGCGGGTGGCCAGTGCCAGCCGTGACGGGGCGGGCACCGAAGCCGATGCGATGGTCGCCACGCTCCCGGGCGCAGTCTGCGTGGTGCTGACCGCCGACTGCCTGCCGGTGCTCCTGTGCGATGCCGAAGGCACCGCCGTTGCCGCGGCCCACGCCGGCTGGCGGGGACTCGCCGCGGGCGTGCTGGAAGCCACGGTGGCGGCGCTGGTCGCCGCCGGCGCAGGGGCGGACCGGCTGATGGCCTGGATCGGCCCGGCCATCAGCGCGCCGGCCTATGAGGTCGGCGAGGAGGTGCGCGGTGCCTGCCTCGCGGGCGACCCGGGCGCGGCCGGCGCCTTCTCCGCCAACGCCCGCGGGCGCTGGCAGCTCGACCTGCCCGCGCTCGCCCGCCACCGGCTCGCCGCGGCCGGTGTCACCCGCATCTACGGCGGGCAGCACTGCACCTTCAGCGATCCCCGGCGCTTCTTCTCGCACCGCCGCGACGGGAGCTGCGGACGCCAGGCCACGCTGGTCTGGATGGATCACTAAAGGTGCCTGACATATTTTCGGGATCCGGCAGCCCGGCCCGGACGGGGCGCAAACAACCGATGGCCGTGCCGACCGCCCGGCACCCGTTGAAAAGCCCGGAGTCGACCCCCATGTTGTAGCCGGAATAGTGCCCCCGGAGCCCGCCCCATGCGGATGGACAAACTGACCAGCAAGTTCCAGCTCGCCCTCTCGGACGCGCAGTCGCTCGCCGTCGGGCGCGACCACCAGTTCATCGACCCGCTGCACGTCATGCTGGCCCTCATCGACCAGGAGGGCGGCACCGTGCGCCCGCTGCTCGCCAAGGTGGGCGCCAACCTGAGCCTGCTGCGCTCGAAGATCGGCGGGGCGCTGGACCGCCTGCCCCGCGTGGAGGGCGCCGGCGGCGAGGTGCTCGTCTCCAACGACCTCGGCAAGCTCCTCAACCTCACCGACAAGCTGGCCCAGGACCGCGGCGACCAGTACATCTCCTCCGAACTCTTCCTGCTCGCCGCCTGCGGCGACAAGGGCACGCTCGGGCGCATCCTCGCCGAGGCGGGGGCGGTCAAGGGTGCGGTGGACAAGGCCATCGGCGAACTGCGCGGCGGCGCGAAGGTGGACGATCCCAACGCCGAGGAGCAGCGCCAGGCGCTGGAGAAGTACACCATCGACCTGACGGAGCGGGCCGCGCAGGGCAAGCTCGACCCCATCGTCGGCCGCGACGACGAGATCCGCCGCACCATCCAGATCCTGCAGCGGCGCACCAAGAACAACCCCGTGCTGATCGGCGAGCCCGGCGTGGGCAAGACGGCCATCGTCGAGGGGCTCGCCCAGCGGATCGTCAACGGCGAGGTGCCCGAGGGCCTGAAGGACAAGCGCGTGCTGACGCTGGATCTCGGCGCGCTGATCGCCGGGGCCAAGTTCCGCGGCGAGTTCGAGGAGCGCCTCAAGGCGGTGCTCAATGACCTGGCGAAGCAGGAAGGCCAGGTGATCCTGTTCATCGACGAGCTGCACACCATGGTCGGTGCCGGCAAGGCGGAGGGCTCGATGGACGCCGGCAACATGCTCAAGCCCGCGCTCGCCCGCGGCGAGCTGCATTGCGTGGGCGCGACCACGCTCGACGAGTCCCGCAAGTACGTGGAGAAGGACGCCGCACTCGAGCGCCGTTTCCAACCGGTGCTGGTGGGCGAGCCCACGGTGCACGACACCATCGCCATACTGCGGGGCCTCAAGGAACGCTACGAGGTGCACCACGGCGTACGCATCCAGGATTCAGCGCTGGTGGCAGCAGCGGTCCTCTCCCACCGCTATATCGCCGACCGTTTCCTGCCCGACAAGGCCATCGACCTGGTGGACGAGGCCGCCAGCCGACTGCGCATCGAAATCGACTCCATGCCCATCGAGATCGACGAGGTGGAGCGCCGCGTCAAGCAACTCGAG
>JADYZO010000019.1 GCA_020853135.1 Gammaproteobacteria bacterium | reverse complement strand
TGTGGTGCCCACGCCGCGCATCCGGCGCGTGCTCGCCTCGCGCAAGGCATTCCGGGTCAAGCCGGTCTGCCCCGAGCACTTCCTGGTCTCGCAGCCTTTCGCACCGGTGAAGCGGGTGTGGATGAAGGCGGTGGACAGCCTGCCCGATGCGCCGCTGCTCCACGACGTGCTGCTCGCCTATGTGTCCGACTACGACCTCATCAGCACCGCGACGCTGCCGCACGGCCTGCACGCCTCGTTCGGCGGCCTGCAGATGGCGAGCCTGGACCACGCGATGTGGTTCCACCGGCCGGCGCGGATGGACCAGTGGCTGCTGTTCGACCTGGAAAGCCCCAATGCGTCGGGCGGGCGCGGCATGGCGCTGGGGCGCGTCTTCAGCGAGGACGGCGTGCTGGTGGCATCCGTGGCCCAGGAGGGGCTGATCCGCCTGCGCCGGCCCGGCGCCTGAGCCGCGCGGATCAGGCCGGGCGCAGGCTGCGGCGGTAGATCTGGGCGCGGTCGATGTAGTGCTGGGCGGAGGTGGCGAGCTGCGCGAGTTCGGCGGCCGTCAGCGGGCGCACGACGCGGGCCGGCGAGCCGAGGATCAGCACGCCGTCGGGAAATTCCTTGCCCTCGGTGACCAGCGCGCCGGCACCGACGATCGAGCGGGTGCCGATGCGTGCGCCGTTCATGACGATGGCGCCGATGCCGACCAGCGTGCCATCGCCCACCCGGCAGCCGTGCAGCGTGACCGCATGGCCCACCGTCACCCGTGCACCCAGCACCAGCGGCATGCCGGCATCCGAGTGCAGCACCGAGTTGTCCTGGATGTTGCTGCCCTGGCCGATGGTCAGCCGCTCGATGTCGCCGCGCAGGACCGCGCCAAACCAGATGCTGGCCTGGGCGGCGATGTGCACGTCGCCGATGACGCTGGCGCCCGGTGCCACGTAGACGTCGCCGGCGACCTGCGGGATGCGGTCCTCCAGGACGTAGATCATTGTGCCCTGCCCTGGGCCGCAACGGCCGCCGCCGCCTTCGCCACGCTGTCCGGGTCGCCGAGGTAGCGCCGCTCGCGTGGTCGCAGCGCATCGTCGAGCTCGTACAGCAGGGGGATGCCGGTGGGGATGTTCAGCTCGGTGATGTCGCGGTCGGAGATGCCATCGAGCATCTTCACCAGTGCGCGCAGGCTGTTGCCGTGGGCGGCCACCAGCACGTTCTCCCCGGCGCGCAGGCGCGGCGCGATGTCCGCCTCCCAGAACGGCAGCACCCGTGCGAGCGTGTCCTTCAGCGACTCGGTGGCCGGCAGCCGGTCCACGCCCCGGTAGCGGCGGTCGAAGCGCGGGTGGCGCGGGTCATCGCTGCCGAGCGGCGGGGGCGGGATGTCGTAGCTGCGCCGCCAGAGCTTGACCTTGTCCTCGCCATGCTCGGCGGCGGTCTGCGCCTTGTTCAGCCCCTGCAGGGCGCCGTAGTGGCGCTCGTTGAGCTTCCAGCTGCGCTCGACCGGGATCCACATCAGGTCCATCTCGTCCAGGATGATCCACAGCGTGCGGATGGCGCGCTTGAGGACCGAGGTGTAGGCGTAGTCGAACTGCAGCCCCAGGGCCCTGAGCTGGCGGCCCGCCTCCAGGGCTTCCGCCCGCCCCTGGGGCGTGAGGTCCACGTCCACCCAGCCGGTGAAGAGGTTCTCGAGGTTCCAGATACTCTGGCCGTGGCGGCACAGAACCAGCTTGCCGGGCATGGGGGATCCTTGTGGTCCGCAGATGGTCGTGGCCGGCTAGTTTATCGCGCCAGGGCGCAGCGCCGGTACCCGGGCCGGCCGGGGCGGGCCTCAGGGGACGTGGGGGGCGGCCAGGTAGTCCCGGGACTGCATCTCCAGCAGCCGGCTGCGGGTGCGCGCGAACTCCCGCGCCAGGCGCGTGCCCCGGTAGAGGTCCTCCACGGGGGCGGCGGCCGAGATGATGAGCTTGACGCGGCGGTCGTAGAACTCGTCCACCAGGGCGATGAAGCGCCGGGCGGCATCCTCGCGCAGCTCGCCCAGCACCGGGACATCGGCGAGGATGACCGCCTGGAAGGCGCGCGCGATCTCGATGTAATCGTCCTGGCTGCGGGGACCCTCGCAGAGGCTGGCGAAGTCGAACCAGACCACGCCGTTGGCGCGCCGGCGGGTGGGCAGGTCGCGGCCGTTGATCTCCATTGCCTGCCCGCTGGTGCCGGCATCCGGGGCCAGGTCATCGAACCAGCGCCCGAGGGCCGCCTCGGCCGCCGGGCCGAGCCCGGCGTGATAGACCCCGGCCTGCTCCAGCACGCGCAGCCGGTAGTCCACCGGCCCGTCCACGTGCAGCACCTCGGTGTGCGCCTTGATCAGCCGGATGGCCGGCAGGAAGCGCTCGCGCTGCAGCCCGCCGCGGTAGAGCTCGTCGGGCGGGATGTTGGAGGTCGCGACCAGCGTGACGCCACGGCGGAACAGGCCGTCGAGCAGGTTGCCGAGGATCATCGCATCGGCGATGTCGGTGACGAAGAATTCGTCGAAGCAGATGACGCGGGTCTGGCTCGCGAGCTCGGCGGCGACCGTTTCCAGTGGATCGGCCTGGTCCTGCAGCGTCTTCAGCCGCCCGTGCACGCGGTACATCAGCCGGTGGAAGTGGTAGCGCAGCCGTCCCCCCTGCGGCAGGCTGTCGCAGAACAGGTCCATCACGAAGGTCTTGCCGCGGCCAACCTCACCCCACAGGTAGACGCCGCGCACCGGCGGCGGTGGTGTGCGGCGCAGCCGCCGGAACAGCCGGGCGAGCGGCGGGGCCTCCCGGCGGCGGGCGAGTTCGCGCGCCACGCGGTCCAGCGCGGCCACCGCCCGCTGCTGGGCGGGATCTGCGGCGAACGATTTCCCGGCCAGGGCGGTGGCGTAGCGCTGGGTGAGGTCCATGGTGTCAGCCAGGTGGATCGGCGGGGTAGGGTAATGGCTCGGGGCCGGACCGGCAAACACCGCTCCCCCGGCATGCCGGGGAGTGCCCGCCGCGCAGTAGAATGGCCGCCGTCCCCGCAGCGCACCGGGGCGTATCACGAGGCGGAGTGGGATGTCCGAACGCGAGTGCATGGAATTCGACGTGCTCATCGTCGGCGCCGGGCCCTGCGGGCTCGCGGCTGCCTGCCGGCTGATGCAGCTTGCGCAGGCAGCCGGCAAGGAGCTGAATGTCGCGGTGGTGGAGAAGGGTGCCGAGATCGGCGCCCACATCATCTCCGGGGCGGTGCTCGAGCCGCGGGCGCTCGCCGAGCTGTTTCCCGACTGGCGTGAACGCGGGGCGCCGGTGACCACGGCGGTCAGTGGCGACGAGTTCCACTTCCTCACCGGCGGGCGGCGTGGCTGGCGGGTGCCGCATGCCTTCGTCCCGCAGCCGGCGCGCAATGCGGGCAACTACATCGTGAGCCTCGGCAATCTCTGCCGCTGGCTGGGCCGGCAGGCCGAGGATCTCGGGGTCAACCTGTTCCCGGGCTTTGCCGCCGCCGGGGTGCTCTACGAGGGCGAGCGGGTGGCTGGCGTCATCACCGGGGACATGGGCCGTGACCGCCACGGCAACCCGCGCGACTCCTTCCAGCAGGGCTACGAGCTGCGCGCCCGGTACACCCTCTTCGCCGAGGGCTGCCACGGCAGTCTGGGCAAGGAGCTGATGCGCCGTTACAACCTGCGCCGCGCCAGCGATCCGCAGCATTATGGCCTCGGCTTGAAGGAGGTCTGGGTCATCGATCCGGCCCTGCACCAGGAAGGCCTGGTGGTCCACACGCTGGGCTGGCCGCTGCGCAATGACACCGAGGGCGGCGGCTTCCTCTACCACGCCGCCGACAACCAGGTGTACCTCGGCTTCATCGTGGCGCTGGATTACGCCAACCCCTGGCTCGACCCGTTCGCCGAGTTCCAGCGCTGGAAGCAGCACCCGCGCATCCGCCGCTTCCTCGAAGGCGGCAAGCGCGTGTCCTACGGGGCGCGTGCGGTGAACAAGGGCGGGCTGCAGTCACTGCCGCAGCTGGCCTTTCCCGGCGGCGTGCTGGCCGGGTGCGAGGCGGGCTTCCTCAACGGCGCGAAGATCAAGGGCACGCACACCGCGATGAAGACCGGCATGCTGGCGGCGGAGTCCATCTTCGCGGCGCTCGGGGCCGGCGCACCCGAGGTGCTGGAGGACTTCGGGGAACGGGTGCGCAATTCGTGGGTGCACGAGGAACTGTACCGGGCGCGCAACTTCGGTCCGGCGCAGTACAAGCTCGGCACCTTCCTCGGCGCTGCGTTCACCTGGTTCGACCAGAACATCGCCGGCGGCAGGCTGCCGTTCACCTGGCACAACCCGGTGCCCGACCACGCGGCCCTCAGGCGCGCCGCCGAATGCCCGCGCATCGAGTACCCGAAGCCCGACGGCGTGGTGGGCTTCGACCGGTTGTCCTCGGTCTACCTTTCCGGCACCAACCACGAGGAAGACCAGCCCTGCCACCTGCGCCTAGCCGATCCCGCCATTCCCGTGCGGCACAACCTGCCGCTGTACGCCGAGCCGGCCCAGCGCTACTGCCCGGCGGGGGTCTACGAGATCGTCAGCGAACCGGGCGGAGCGCGGCTGCAGATCAACGCGCAGAACTGCGTCCACTGCAAGACCTGCGACATCAAGGATCCCGCGCAGAACATCGACTGGACGGTGCCAGAGGGCGGCGGCGGCCCGAACTATTCCGCCATGTGAGGGGCGCCAGGCCGGGCCTGCTCAGGCGATTTCCACCGCCAACGCCAGCGCCTCGCCACCGCCGATGCAGGCCGAGGCAATCCCGCGCCTGCCGCCGCGCGCGCGCAGCGCGTGCAGCAGCGTGACGATGAGCCGCGTGCCGGTGGCGCCGATCGGGTGGCCGAGGGCGCAGGCGCCGCCGTTGACGTTGACCCGTGCCGGGTCGAGCCCCAGGTCGTGGATGCTGCTCATGGTCACGCAGGCGAAGGCCTCGTTGATCTCATAGAGGTCGACCCCGCCGGCCTGCCAGCCGGTGCGCTCGAGCAGCGTACGGATCGCGCTGGTGGGTGCCGTGGTGAACCACTCCGGCTCGTGGGCGTGCGAGGTGAAGCCGGCGATGCGTGCGAGCGGCGCGAGGCCGCGCCGCGCCGCCTCGCTGGCATTCATGAGGATGACGGCGGCGGCGCCGTCGGAGATCGAGGAGGAACTGGCCGCCGTCACCGTGCCGTCCTTCGCGAAGGCGGGCTTCATGGCGGGAATGCGGGCGACGTCGGCGCGGAACGGTTCTTCGTCCCGGTCCACCGTGACCTCGCCGGCGCGTCCCTTCACCGTGACCGGCACGATCTCGGCCTGGAACCGGCCGCCGTCGCAGGCGTCGAGCGCGCGCCGCACCGATTGCGTGGCGAAGGCGTCCTGCGCCTCGCGGGTGAAGCCGTAGCGGCGGGCGGTCTGCTCGGCGAAGTGGCCCATCATGTTGCCGTCGTACGGGTTCTGCAGGCCGTCGGTGAACATGTGGTCGAGCACTTCCTGGTGCCCCATGCGGTAGCCGCCGCGTGCCTTCGGCAGCAGGTAGGGCGCGTTGCTCATGGACTCCATGCCGCCGGCGAGCACCAGGCGCGCGCTGCCGCTGCGGATCATGTCGTGGCCGATGATCACGCTGGCGAGGCCCGAGCCGCAGACCTTGTTGATCGTCATGGTCGGCAGCGAGGCGGGCAGGCCCGCGGCGAGCACCGCGCGCCGGGCCGGAGCCTGGCCAACGCCGGCCTGGAGCACGCAGCCGAGAAGTGCCTGGTCGAGGTCCGCGGCCGGGATGCCGGTGTCGGCGATGCAGGCCCGCAGGACGGCGGCACCGAGCTGGGGCGTGGGGAGTGCGCCAAGCGCACCCTGGAAGGCGCCAATCGGGGTGCGACGGGCGGCGACGATGACGACGGGATCGTGGGTCACGGGCTGCGTTCCTGGCGGGATGATCAGGCTGCGGAGCGCAGATTATGCGGGGCGGCACGGACCGCGCCAAGGCGGGCGGGCCCGGCCTGCGCCGGGGTCATGTGCCGGGACCGGGGTCCGTGCCCGCCAGGTCGGGTTCGACGAGGTCCTCCAGGATGCTGGCACGGGCGGTGAGGCGCAGTGCCGCTGCCGCATCGTTTTCGCCATTGGGATGGATGGGCGGCTTGATGATGACCTCGAGTGGGGCACGCCGGGGCAGGCGCATGCCCGCGGCGAGCATCGCGCGGCTGCCGCGGATCACCACAGGCACCACGGGTGCGCGCCCGCGGGCGGCGGCCGCGAAGGCGCCGCCGTGGAAACGGCGCAGGCCGGGTTCGGCGCGGAACGTGCCTTCCGGGAAAAAGGCGAGGCTCTGGCGGGCCTCGGCCAGGGCCAGGATGCGCCGGGCGTCGGCGGCACCGCGCCGGGTATCGAAGCGCTCGACGAACTCCGAGCCGATGCGCCGCAACAGGAAGTGCGCCAGCGGGATCCGCGTCAGCTCGCGCTTGATGACGAAGCCGAAGCGGGGCGGCAGCGCGGCGCTCAGGACCAGCCCGTCAAGGTAACTGGCGTGGTTGGCGACCACGATGCACGGTTCTGCCGGCAGGTATTGGAGTCCGCGGATGCGCGGCCGGGCGGCGGTCAGGGCGAGGTACAGCTGCGCACAGCGGCGGGTGGCGGCGCGGCGGCGCTGCATGCCAGGCAGGAAGACCAGCAGCACTGCGAGCAGCAGGGCCACTGCCAGGAAGGCGAGCCAGCAGGCGATGCCGTAGGCGGCCCGGGGGACTTCCGCGATGATGCGCTGCGCCACGGACATTCTGTCAAATTCTGAATTTATGTAACCCGCTGAAGGATTTGTGAGTGCAGTCACGTCGCGGCAAATCCTTGCCGCGCATACTCAACCATAACGTCCGTCACCACGGGACAGCTGCCTGTCCGGTGATCGTGCAACGGGCCGGCGCCGCCAGACTCTGTCACATGCGCCGGCCATCGGCACGCGATCCCGCCCGCAGCGTTTGCCCCGGACCCGCCATGGATGGCCGGCCTGCGGTGGCATGGAATTGCCGAGCGGAGTGAAGTTAAGTAATGTCAGCGACATCCGTCAACGCAGCACCGGGCAGGGGTTCCCCGCCCAACTCCACCGAGGCGATCATCGACAAGTTCCTCGATGCCATCTGGATGGAACGGGGACTCTCGGCCAATACGCTGGGTGCCTACCGTGCCGACCTCCTGGCGCTGCAGCGCTGGCTTGCGCAGCGCGACAGGAGCCTCATCTACGCGACCCGCACCGACCTGCTGGGGTTCATCGCCTGGCGGGCCAAGGAAGGCGCGAAGCCGCGCTCCACGGCGCGCCAGCTCTCCAGCTTCCGCCGCTTCTACCGCTTCCTGCTCCGCGACGGCGTCATCACCGAGGACCCGACGCTGCGCATCGACATGCCGAAGATCGGCCGCGCACTGCCGCAGTCGCTGACCGAGACCGAGGTCGAGTCGCTGCTCGGCGCGCCGGATGTCAGCGACCCCATCGGCCACCGCGACCGCACCATGCTCGAGGTCCTGTATGCCACGGGTCTGCGGGTTTCCGAGCTGATCAACCTGCGCCAGGGCCAGATCAACCTCAACCAGGGCGTGCTCCGTGTGCGCGGCAAGGGCGACCGCGAGCGGCTCATCCCGCTCGGCGAGGAGGCGCAGCGCTGGCTGCGCGAGTTCGTGACCGGCCCGCGCGTGGAAATCCTGCTGGAACGCCAGACCGAGTACCTGTTCCCGACGCGGCGCGGCGATCGCATGACGCGCCAGGCTTTCTGGCACATCATCAAGCGCTATGCGAAGAAGGCCGACATCCTCGGCAAGCTGTCGCCGCACACGCTGCGCCACGCCTTTGCCACGCACCTGCTCAACAACGGCGCGGATCTGCGCGTGGTGCAGATGCTGCTCGGCCACAGTGACCTGTCGACCACGCAGATCTATACCCACGTGGCCCGCGAGCGCATGAAGGAGATGCATGCGCAGCATCACCCGCGCGGGTGAATTGCACGGTTTCGCGGCTTCCCGGGTGCTGCTGCACCCTGTGCTAGTATCCCTGCCTGCCGGGCGGTGCTGAACGCTGCCGGGTCGCGGTTGTCAAAGGCCGCGCCTGTCCTTTTCACCGGGGTTCACCCATGCGTCGCCTGATGGTCCTCGTCGTTCTCGGCCTCAGCACCACCGCCTTTGCCGCGGAGGTGCCCGAGGTCATCGCCCGGCAGTTGCAGAAGACCTTTCCCGAGGTGCGGGCCGAGCAGATCAGCCCGTCACCGGTGTCGGGCCTGTTCGAGCTGCGCGTCGGCCCGCAGATTGCCTACGTGTCCGCCGACGGGCGCTACCTGGTGCGCGGGGACATCATCGAGGTGCAGTCGGACACCAACATCTCCGAGGAGCGGCGTGCCAGCGCGCGCCTGGCGGCCATCGATGACATCGGCGAGAGCCGCATGATCATCTTCACGCCGAAGCAGGTGAAGCACACGATCAGCGTGTTCACCGACGTGGACTGCGGCTACTGCCGCAAGCTGCACCGGCAGATCAATGATTACCTGGCCCGGGGCATCCGCGTGCGCTACCTGTTCTTCCCGCGCAGCGGGCCGAACACCGAGAGCTGGGCCAAGGCGGAGAAGGTGTGGTGCTCGGCGGACCGGGCCGATGCGCTGACCCGTTCCAAGCGTGGCGAGGTGATCACCGCGAAGGCGTGCAGCCCGACGCCGGTGCAGCAGCATTACTCGCTCGGCCTGAGCTTCGGGGTGACGGGCACGCCGGCGATCGTCACCGACAGCGGCGAGCTGCTGCCGGGTTACGTGCCGGCGGCGGAACTGGCCGGCTACCTCAACGACAGCAAGGGCAACGACAGCAAGGGCGGCGACGGCAGGGGCAGCAGGGGCGGCTGACCCGGCGACCTGCGCGCGTCGCCGGGCCAGGGGGGGGGCTCAGCGTTCGAGCAGGTGGAACTTCTCGTGGACCTTGGCCCACTCGTCGGCATCCTTCGGTGGCGTGCCGGCCTCGGTGATCACCGGCCATGCCTTCGCCAGCTCGGCATTGAGCTTCTTGTAGTGCGTGTGCTTGGCGGGGACCTCGTCCTCGGACATGATCGCCTCGACGGGGCACTCCGGCTCGCACAGCGTGCAATCGATGCACTCCTCGGGATCGATGACCAGCATGTTGGGGCCTTCATGGAAGCAGTCCACCGGACAGACCTCCACGCAATCCATGTACTTGCACTTGATGCAGTTTTCGGTGACGACGAAGGCCATGATCTTCTCCTGCAGCTGGCGCCGGACCCGGGCGGGCCGCGAGCGTCGTTAATTTAGGGGTTTACCGCCGAAAAGCAATTGTTTTTAGTACGTAGCCGCCGTGCGTGCGACGATTCGCCGCGCCGCGCTGATTTTTCGCAATGGCTCATCCCAGGCGCAGGCGCGGGACACGGGCCAGCATGACTGTCCCATCATCGCGGCAGGTGTCGTCCAGGTAGCGCTCAAGTGCGAGTGTCACGCTGGGGAAGGCCATTTCAGCCCAGGGCACGGTGGCCGGCGTGAACAGGCGGGACTCGAGCGTTTCCTCGCCGGCGCCGAAAACCGGCTCCTGCAGCGTGGCGCGGAAGAAGACGTGCACCTGGCGTGCCTGCACCACGTCCACCACCGCGAACAGGGCGCCGAGTTCCACCCGTGCCTCGGCTTCCTCCCAGGTCTCGCGCAGGGCCGCCTCACCCAGCGTCTCGCCGATCTCCATGAAGCCGGCAGGCACCGTCCAGAAGCCGCGACGCGGCTCGATGGCCCGCCGGCAGAGCAGGATCGAGCCCCGGTAGCTGGGCACGCAGCCGACGACGACCAGCGGGTTCTGGTAGTGCACGTGGCCACAGCCGCCGCAGACATGGCGTGGCCGGTTGTCGCCCGCAGGCACCTGCAGGGAGACGGGTTGTCCGCACTGGCTGCAGAAGTTCATGGTGGCTGCCGGTGAGGTCCTGGCGGGACGGAATCCTGCGCACCGCCGTGCACTGGTGCCGGGAGAGGGACTTGAACCCACACGGTGTCGCCACCAACGGATTTTGAGTCCGCCGCGTCTACCAATTCCGCCATCCCGGCGCGGGGCGCCAAGGATACACAGGGGACCCCCGGGGCGTCCACGCGGCACGGGTACAATGCGCCGCCGTGAAGCCGGCTGATTTCCACTACGAGCTGCCACCGGAGCTGGTGGCGCAGCACCCGCTTCCCGCGCGCGCGGGAAGCCGGCTGCTGCACCTCTGCCGTGATGGCGCGGTGGAGGATCTGGCCTTCCCGGACCTCGCCCGCCTGCTGCGGCCGGGCGACCTGCTGGTCGTCAACGACACGCGCGTGATCCCCGCGCGGATGCTCGGCCACAAGCGCAGTGGCGGGCGCGTCGAGATGCTGGTCGAGCGCCTGCTCGACGAGCACCGTGCACTGGTGCAGCTGCGATCGAGCCACGCACCGCGCGCGGGCAGCTGGCTCGATTTCGGCGCGGACTCCGTGCGGGTGCTGGAGCGGCGCGAGCCCTTTTTCGTGCTGGAGTTCCCCGCGCCGGTGATGACGGTGCTGGGACGCTCGGGACACGTGCCCCTGCCGCCCTACATCCGCCGGACCGACGGGGCCGCCGACCAGGAGCGCTACCAGACCGTGTATGCCCGCGAACCGGGCGCAGTGGCCGCGCCCACCGCAGGGTTGCACTTCGACGAGCCGCTGCTGGCGCGGCTGGCTGCAGCCGGCGTGGGCCTGGTGCGGGTCACCCTGCACGTGGGCGCCGGCACCTTTGCGCCGCTGCGCGCCGGGCAGCTCGCGGCCGGCCGCCTGCACGCCGAGCGCGTGGAGGTGGGCGCCGCCACGGTGGCCACCATTGGCGCTGCGCGCGCCGCCGGCGGCCGCATCGTCGCCGTGGGCACCACCGTGGTACGGGCGCTGGAGGCCGCTGCCGCGGCCGGCCCGCTGGCGCCACTTGCGGGCGAGACCGACCTGTTCATCCGGCCCGGCTTCCGTTTCCGGGTGGCCGATGCGCTGGTGACCAACTTCCACCTGCCCGGGTCCTCGCTGCTGATGCTGGCCTGCGCCTTCGGCGGCCGCGCACCGGTGCTGGCCGCCTACCGCCACGCGGTGTGCCAGCGCTACCGGTTCTTCAGCTATGGTGATGCGATGTTCTTCGAGCGCCAGCCAGCGCCAGGCGAGGCCCCGTGACGGCAGCCGCCGGCTTCGCGGTTTCGGCCACCGACGGCGCGGCGCGCCGGGGCTCCCTGCGCCTGCCCCGCGGCGTGGTGAACACGCCAGCCTTCATGCCGGTGGGCACCTACGGCACCGTGAAGGCCATGACGCCGGAGGAACTCCTCGAGGCCGGCGCCGAGATCGTGCTCGGCAACACCTTTCATCTCATGCTGCGCCCGGGCAGCGACCTCGTCGCCGGCCTCGGCGGGCTGCACCGGTTCATGCACTGGGAGCGGCCGATCCTCACCGACTCCGGTGGCTTCCAGGTGTTCAGCCTCGGCGGCCGGACCAGGATCGGCGAGGACGGCGTGGAATTCAGCTCGCCGGTCAATGGCGACCGGGTGTTCCTCACCCCGGAGCGGTCGATGGCCGTGCAGGCGGCGCTTGGCAGCGACATCCACATGATCTTCGATGATTGCACGCCCTGGCCGGCCACCGAGGCGGTCGCGCGGGAATCCATGGAGCGCTCGCTGCGCTGGGCGCGGGCGAGCCGCGCCGCCTTCGATGCCGGGGGCGGGCACGCGGCGGGCCGCGTCGTGTTCGGCATCGTGCAGGGCGGGATGTACCCGTCGTTGCGCGCGGCATCGCTGCAGGGGCTGCTGCCGCTGGATTTCGACGGACTGGCCATCGGCGGGCTCTCGGTGGGCGAGCCGGAGGCCGAGCGGCTCGCGGTGCTCGAGTCGCTGCTGCCGCTGATGCCGCCGGACCGGCCCCGCTACCTGATGGGCGTGGGCACGCCATCGGACATCGTCAAGGCGGTATGCCTCGGCGTGGACATGTTCGACTGCGTGATGCCGACCCGCAACGCGCGCAACGGGCACCTGTTCACCGGGGAGGGGGCGCTGCGCATCCGCAACGCCCGCTACCGGGACGACCCGCGGCCGATCGAGGAGGGCTGCGGCTGCTACACCTGCCGGCACTACAGCCGGGCCTACCTGCGCCACCTGGACAGCTGCGGGGAGATCCTCGGCAGCCGCCTCAATACCATCCACAACCTGCACTTCTACCTCGGCCTGATGCGCCGCCTGCGCCAGGCCATCGAGGCCGGCACGCTGGCGGGATTTGCGCAGGGATTCCTCGCCCGGCAGGCCGCCCGGCCCGTGGACGACGCGGCAACTGTGCAATAATGGCGCGGTTTTTTCCCGCGAACTTCCGAGGATGCTATGGGCTTGCTGATCCAGGACGCTTGGGCGCAGGGTGCGGCCGCACCGGCTGCGCAGGCCGATCCGCTGATTTCCATGCTGCCGCTGGCACTGATCTTCGTGGTCTTCTATTTCTTCCTGATCCGGCCGCAGAGCAAGCGCCAGAAGGAGCACAAGGAGATGGTCGCCAGGATCACCGTGGGCGACGAGGTGGTCACCGCCGGGGGCGTGCTCGGCAAGGTGACCGGGCTGGGCGAACAGTTCGTGGAGGTGGAAGTGGCCGCCGACGTGCGCGTCAAGATCCAGCGCCACACCATCGGTGCCGTGATGCCCAAGGGCACCATCAAGAGCGCCTGAGCCTGACCTGCCCATGATCAACCGCTATCCGCTGTGGAAGAACATCCTGGTTGCCGTGGTCATGGTGGCCGGGCTGGTGGTCGCGCTGCCGAACCTGTTCGGCGAGGATCCCGCCCTGCAGGTCACCTTCGAGAAGAGCGGCAAGATCGACGCGGCCTCGGCCGAGGAGGTCCAGCGCTCGATCCAGTCGGCCGGCATCGGCCAGTCCGGGCTGTACTACGACAAGGGCCGCGTGGTGGCCACGTTCCCGACGGTGGAGGTCCAGCTGCGCGCCGGTGACCGCCTGCGCGAAGCGCTCGGCAAGGGTTATGTCGTGGCCCTGGCGCTGGAGCCGCGCACGCCGCGCTGGCTCGCGGCCCTTGGCCTGAAGCCGGTGAGCCTCGGCCTGGACCTGCGCGGCGGCGTGCACTTCCTGTTCCAGGTGGACATGGATGCGGCGCTCAACCAGCGGCTCGACCGCTATGCCGCCGACTTCAGCCGCATCCTGCGCGACAACCGGATCCGCCGCAACGTGCGCCTCGATGGCAGGACGGTGCGCGTCGAGCTTGCCGATGCGGCCGACGCCGACAAGGCGTTCGAGCTCATCAAGGCCGCGGATCCGAACCTCGACCTGCGCCGTGAGGCTGCGGCCGAGGGGGTGGTGATCCTCGCGCGGATGACCGAGCAGCAGATCCGCGAGCGGCAGAACTTCGCCATCGAGCAGAACACGGTGACGTTGCGCAACCGCGTCAACGAGCTCGGGGTCTCCGAGCCCGTGGTGCAGCGCCAGGGCATCGACCGCATCCTGGTGCAGTTGCCCGGCGTGCAGGACCCGGCCCAGGCCGAGCGCGTGCTCGGTGCCACCGCCACCCTGGAGTTCCGCCTGGTCTGCGACGGCGAGAACGCATTCGACGCCCAGCAGAAGGGCCGTGCCCCGATGGGCTGCGAGCTGTACAAGGAGCGCAGTGGCGCACCGGTGCTGCTGCGCCGGCGCACCATCGTCACCGGCGACCAGCTGGTCGACGCCTCCCAGACCTTCGACCAGGGCATGCCGGCGGTGTCGGTACGCCTGGACGCCAAGGGTGGACGGGAGATGCTCGAGACCACCAAGGCCAACCTCAACAAGCCCATGGCCGTGGTCTTCGTCGAGCAGAAGCGCGAGCGTGTCGAGCGCGATGGCCAGGTGATCGAGGTGCCGCGCGAGGAGAAGGAGGTCATCAACGTGGCCACCATCCGCGGCGTGTTCTCCTCGCAGTTCCAGATCACCGGCCTCGACATCACCGAGGCGCGGGACCTGGCGCTGCTGCTGCGGGCGGGCGCCCTGGCGGCACCGATCTACAAGGTCGAGGAGCGTACCATCGGCCCGAGCCTCGGCCAGGACAACATCGACAAGGGCATCACGGCCACGGTGTTCGGCGGGCTGCTGGTCATCTGCTTCATGGCCATCTATTACAAGGGCTTCGGCCTGATCGCCGACATCGGGCTGCTGAGCAACCTGGTGCTGCTGATCGCCCTGCTGTCGCTGCTGCCGACCGCCCTCTCGCTGCCCGGCATCGCCGGCATCGTGCTGACCATGGGCATGGCGGTGGATGCCAACGTGCTGATCTACGAGCGCATCCGCGAGGAGTTGCGCAACGGCAATTCCCCGCAGGCGAGCATCCATGCCGGCTTCGAGAAGGCCTTCGCCGCCATCGCGGACTCCAACGTCACGACGCTGTTCGCCGGCCTGGTCCTGTTTGCCTTCGGCACCGGGCCCATCAAGGGCTTTGCCGTGGTGCTCTGCCTGGGCATCGGCACGACCATGTTCACCGCGGTGGTGGTGAGCCGCGCGATCATCAACGCGATTTTCGGCGGGCGGCGCCTCGAGCGCCTCCCGGTCTAGGAGCCGGCCATGGAGTTCTTCAGGAAGAAGACCAACATCGACTTCATGGGCAAGTCGACGCTGACGACGGTCCTCTCGCTGGTCATGTTCAGCCTGAGCATCGGCTCGTTCATGGTGCGGGGGCTGAACCTCGGCATCGATTTCACCGGCGGCGTGCTGGTCGAGGTGAGCTTCCCGCAGGCGGCTGACCTGACCGCGGTGCGCAGCCAGCTGCAGGGCCTGGGGTTCGGCGAGGCCCAGGTGCAGAACATCGGCTCCGCCCGTGACGTGCTCATCCGCCTGCCGCCCCGCGAGCAGGCCGACAGCGGCCGGCTTGGCCAGGAGATCATCGCCGGGCTGCAGAAGGCCAGCCCGGGCGTGAGCCTGCGCCGTATCGAGTTCGTCGGGCCGCAGGTGGGCAAAGACCTGACGCAGGGCGGGATTCTCGCGATGGTCGTCTGCCTGGTGATCATCGGCATCTACATCATGATCCGCTTCCAGTGGAAGTTCGCGATCGGCGCCATCGTCGGCGTCATCCACGACCCCATCATCACGCTCGGCGTGTTCTCCGAGTTCGGCATTCCGTTCGACCTCTCGGTGATCGCCGCCGTGCTGGCCATCACCGGCTATTCACTCAACGACACCATCGTGATCTTCGACCGCATGCGGGAGAACCTGCGCCGCGCCCGCGGCGTGGGTTCGGTGCCCGAGATCATGAATCGGTCGATCAACGATACGCTCAGCCGCACGCTGATGACGCATTTCACCACGTCCCTGGTCGTCGTCTCGCTGCTGGTGTTCGGCGGCGAAACCCTGCGCAGTTTCTCCATCGCGCTGATGATCGGCATCCTGATCTGCACCTACTCCTCGATCTACTGCGCAGGCAGCACCGCCCTGTACCTGAAGCTCACTGCTGCGGATTTTGCGCCGGTGAAGAAGGAGAAGGGCGAGATCGACGCCCTGCCCTGAGGCCGGGGCGGGCCGCGTGCCGCGGCCGATGCCTACAGGTGGGGCGCCAGCAGGCGGTGCAGGGCCTCGTGGACCCGGGGCGAGCCGGCGATGATGTTGCCGCTCTCGAGGACGTCCCGGGCCGGCGTCAGGCTCGTCGCCAGGCCACCCGCTTCGCGGATCAGCAGGGTACCTGCAGCGATGTCCCAGCTGCTCAGACCGAACTCCCAGAAGCCATCCAGCCGGCCGGCCGCCACGTAGCACAGGTCGAGTGCCGCCGAGCCGGGCCGGCGCACGCCGGCGGTGTTTTCCATCACCGCCTGGAGCATGGGCATGTACTTCGGCAGCCACTCGACGTTGCTGCGGTAGGGGAAGCCGGTGCCGATCAGCGCACCCTCCAGCCCGGGCCAGGCGCTGACGCGGATGCGCCGGCCATCGAGCTGGGCGCCGCCGCCGCGTGTGGCGGTGTAGAGCTCCTGCCGGCATGGATCGTAGACCACGCCCACCTCGAGCTGGTCGCGCACCTTCACCGCGATGGACACGGAGAACACCGGGAAACCGTGGATGAAGTTGGTGGTGCCATCCAGCGGGTCGATGATCCAGGAGAATTCCTCGCCGGGGTGGCTGCCGCTCTCCTCGGCGAGGATGGCGTGGTGGGGGTAGCGCTCGCGGATGCTGTCGATGATGGCGGCCTCCGCGGCATGGTCCACCTGCGTGACGAATTCGTTGCGCGCCTTGCTGCGCACCTCGATGTCGCCGACGCGGTTGAGGTAGCGCAGGGCAAGGTCGCCCCCCTTGCGGGCGGCCTTCACGGCGGTGTTGAGCAGGGCTTGCATGGCGGGGGTGCTGGTCCGGACGCGCGGGGGGCGCCATTCTACGGCGGGCGACTGCCGCCGTGCACCTGCAAGGCTGCCGCTGCGCGTCCGACCCGCTAGAATACGCGGCCCCTGCGGCGGGAGCCGGCCTCATGGCGTCCGTACCAGTCCGATTCGTCCTCTGCGAGCCGACCCACCCGGGCAACATCGGTGCGGCCGCCCGTGCCATCAAGACCATGGGCTTCGACCGCCTCGTGCTGGTGAATCCGCCGGCGGACCACCACGGCGCCGAGGCTCGCGCCCGTGCCTCGGGCGCGCTCGATGTGCTGGAGTCGGCGGAGGTGATGGCAAGCCTCGCCGCGGCGGTGCAGGGTTGCGGCCTGGTGGTCGGTGCCAGCGCGAGGCACCGGCGGCTCGGCATCGCCGAGTTCGATCCGCGCGAGTGCGCGGGCCAGATGCTCGCCGCGGGTGCCGGCGGGCCCGTGGCCCTGGTGTTTGGCACCGAGCGTTCGGGCCTGTCGAACGCCGAGCTGGACCTCTGCCATGCGCTGGTCTACATCCCGGCCAACCCCGGGTACAGCTCCCTCAACCTGGCGGCCGCCGTGCAGCTGCTGGCCTGGGAGCTGCGCGCGGCGCAGGGCATCACGCTGGACATCCCGCCACCGGAGTCCCCGCCAGCCACGGTTGCGGACATGGAGCTCTTCTACGAGCACCTGCAGCGGGTGCTCGCCGCCAGCGGCTTCCTCGATCCGGGCAATCCGCGCAACCTGATGCGCCGCCTGCGCCGGTTGTTCAACCGCGCGCGGCTCGACCAGAACGAGCTGAACATCCTGCGCGGGATCCTCGCCGCGCTGGCCCCGGGCTCGGGCGAGCGCCACTGGCGCGGCGTGCCCCCGCCCGCGGACGACGGCACGCCGTGACGATCTACCTCGATCATGCGGCTGCCACGCCGGTCGACCGGGCGGTGGCCGCTGCCATGTGCGAGGCGCTGACCGACCCGCAGCTGCAGGCGAATCCGGCGGCGACCCACGCGGCGGGGGAGGCTGCGCGCGGGCGCGTCGAGCAGGCGCGTGCGGAGGTGGCAGCGCTCATTGGCGCTGCGGCCGGGGAGATCGTCTGGACCTCGGGGGCCACCGAGTCCAACAACCTGGCCCTAATCGGTGCAGCGCGCCTGCGTGCGGGCCGCGGGCGCCACCTCGTGACGGCGGCGAGCGAGCATGCCTCGGTGCTGGCCGCCTGTGACGAGCTCGAGCGCCAGGGCTTTGCAGTGACCCGGCTGCCCACCGATCCCATGGGCATCGTCGAGCCCGCTGTCGTGGCCGCGGCGCTGCGCCCGGACACGACCCTGGTCTCGCTCATGCAGGTCAACAACGAGACCGGCGTGGTGCAGGATATCGCCGCCATCGGCACGCTGTGCCGGGAGCGGGGCGTTCTGCTGCACGTGGATGCCGCGCAGGCCGCCGGGCGCGAAGCCATCGATGTGCGTGCCCTGCAGGTGGACCTCCTGTCGCTGTCGGCGCACAAGATGTACGGGCCAAAGGGCATCGGAGCGCTGTTCATCAGCCGCGAGACCGTGCGGCGCGTGGAACCGGTGCTGGTGGGCGGCGGGCAGGAGCGGGGACTGCGCCCGGGCACGGTGGCCACGCACCAGGTGATCGGCATGGGCGTGGCGGCGCGGCTGGCGGCCGGGCGCAGGGTCGAGGACTGCGCACGGCTCGTGCCGCTGCGCGAGGCGCTGTGGGCGGGGGTGAGCCGCCTGCCCGGCGTGTTCCTCAACGGCCATCCGCAGCGGCGCGCCTGCCACATCCTCAACGTCAGCGTGGCCGGCATCGAGGGCGAGAGCCTGTTGCATGCCTTGCGCGAGCTGGCCGTTTCCAGCGGTGCCGCCTGCGCGGCCGAGAGCGCGGAGCCGTCGGCCGTGCTGCGGCTGCTCGGCCGGTCGCCGGAGCTGGCGCAGGGCGCCATCCGCTTCAGTCTCGGGCGGGTGACCACGGCGGTGGAGGTGGCGCGGGCGGTGGAGGTCTTCGTGACGGGCGTGGAGCGGCTGCGGCGCCTGGCGCCGCCGGCCTGAGCGGCTGGGCATGCGCTACCCACCACTGGTCGAGCAGCACTTCGAGCGGCCCTGCAACGCGGGCCCGCTGGCCGGACCCGGGCAGGTCTTGCGCGGCGAGGCCGGTTCGCCCGCCGAGGGCGCCCACGTCCTGATCGAGGCACGGATCGAGGCAGGCCGGGTGGGGGAGATCGCCTTCCGTGCCTGGGGCTGCCCCTGGACGATTGCCGCCTGCAGCCTGGCCACCACGCGCCTGCGTGGCGGGGAGGCTGCGGCACTCGGCCGCCTCGACCCCGCGGCACTGGCTGGCGAACTCGGCTTGCCCGCAGAAAGGCTCGGCAGGCTCCTCATTCTCCAGGATGCCTTGCGGAACTGCTTGGCGGATTGGGATACTACGCAGCCCACCCGGGTCGGTCAGGCGGACTAGGTCCCTGTTTTTCGCTTATATCCCAAGGAAGTACCATGGCAATTGAGAGAACGCTCTCGATCGTGAAGCCCGATGGCGTGCAGAAGAATCTCATCGGCGAGGTCTACCGCCGCTTCGAGCAGGCGGGCCTGCGCATCGTCGCCGCGCGGATGATCCAGCTCGGCCAGGCGCAGGCCGAGGCCTTCTACGCCGTCCACCGCGAGCGCCCGTTCTACCGGGACCTGGTCAGCTACATGATTTCCGGCCCGGTCGTCGTGCAGGTGCTGGAGGGCGAGAGCGCCATCGAGCGCAACCGCGAGATCATGGGCGCCACTGACCCGAAGAAGGCCGCGAAGGGCACCATCCGCGCCGATTTCGCCGCCAGCATCGAGGAGAACGTGGTCCACGGTTCCGACGGGCCGGACACCGCGCGCAACGAGATCGCCTTCTTCTTCGCGCAGAGCGACATCTGCCCGCGCAGGCGCTGAGTCCCCGGTGAGCGGGCCTGCCGTCAATCTGCTGGGGCTGCCGCGCCGCGAGCTCGAGCAGTTCTTCGTCGGCATTGGCGAGAAGCCCTTCCGGGCGCGCCAGCTGATGAAGTGGATCTACGGCCACGGCATGCTCGATCCGCAGCGCATGACGGACATCAGCGCCCCGCTGCGCCAGGACCTCGCGGCCCGCGCGCCGCTGGAGTTGCCGGCCATCAGTGCCGTGCAGGAATCCGCCGATGGCACGGTGAAGTGGCGGCTGGATGCGGGCGCCGGGCAGGCGATCGAGACGGTGTTCATCCCCGAGCCTGGCCGCGGCACGCTCTGCGTGTCCTCGCAGGTCGGTTGCGCCATGAACTGCTCGTTCTGTGCCACGGGCCACCAGGGCTTCAACCGCAACCTCGGCGCCGCCGAGATCATGGCGCAGGTGGTGCTGGCACGGCGCGAGCTGGGCGATCCTGCCGGCCGCTCGCCCATCACCAACGTGGTGTTCATGGGCATGGGCGAGCCGCTCGCCAACTTCCGCGCGGTGGTGCAGGCCTGCAGCCTGCTGGTGGACGACCTCGCCTGCAAGCTCTCGCGCCGGCGCGTCACGGTGAGCACCTCGGGGCTCGTGCCGCAGATCCGCCGCCTGGCGCAGGAGGCGCGGGTGGCGCTCGCCGTTTCGCTGCACGCGAGCGACGATGAACTGCGCAACGAACTGGTGCCGATCAACCGCCAGCATCCCATCGCCGAACTGCTCGATGCCTGCTGGGACTATGTCGGGGCGACCAACACCCACGAGATCACCTTCGAGTACGTGATGCTGGCGGGCGTCAACGATTCCCCGGCCCAGGCCCGGCGCCTGGCGGCCCTGCTGCGCCACCGGCCGGCCAAGGTGAACCTGATTCCGTTCAATCCGTTCCCGCAGGCGCGCTACCGGCGCTCGGCCCCCGGTGTGGTGGACGAGTTCCGCAGCATCCTCTCGGCGGCTGGCATCGTCACTGTCACGCGGCGCACCCGCGGGGACGACATTGCGGCGGCCTGCGGCCAGCTGGCCGGCCAGGTGGACAACCGCGTGCGGGTTCCGCTCGGCAGCAGGGACAGCCGGTTCCAGGAGGCCACATGGCCGTCATGAGGCGGCGCGGAGTGCAGGCGCTGGCCGTGGCGCTCGGCCTGGTGCTGGCGGGCTGCGTTTCCACCAGCACGCTGCCGCCGGCGCCGGTGTCGGAGAAGGAAGCTGCCCAGTACAACATGGAACTCGGCATCAGTTACCTGCGCCAGGGCGACCTCAAGACCGCGCAGGCCAGGCTCGAGAAGGCCGTCTCCCAGGACAGCAGCCTCGCCACCGCCTACCGCGCGCTCGGGCTGGTCTATGAGCGCATGGATGACATCCCCGCGGCGGAGAAGAACTACCGCAGGAGCCTGGCGCTGGCGCCCGGCGATCCCGATACGCTCAATGCCATGGCGGCCTTCCTCTGCCTGCGCAAGCAGGAGACCGGCGAGGCCATGCGCTATTTCGACAAGGCGCTGGCCGTGCCGGAGTCGCAGTCGACCTCCAACAGGGCGATGCTGCTCACGAATGCCGGCATCTGCGCCAAGCGCATCGACCTGGGGCGTGCCGAGGGCTACCTGCGCGGCGCGCTGGCCGCCGACCCGGGCTACACCGCGGCGCTGCTGCAGCTTGCCGATGTCGCCTACGAGCGCGGCCACCTGTTGCAGGCGCGTGCCTTCCTCGAGCGCTACCTGGCCGACGGACGCGCCACGCCCGACGTGCTGTGGCTGGGCTATCGCGTGGAGAAATCGCTCGGGCAGGCCGCCGCCGCCGGCAGCTACGCCGAGCGTCTCAAGAAGGAATTCCCCATGTCGGCAGAGGCCGGGGAGCTCCTGGAGGCCGAGCGTCATGGCGGATGAGGACGAGCGCGGGCAGGCGGGACGGGCGCCGGCCGGCCTCGGGCTCGGCGAGCGGCTGCGTTCGGCCCGCAAGGCGCGCGCCCTCTCGGTCGCGCAGCTGGCCGAGGCCCTGCGCCTGGAGGAGCCCATGGTGCTGGCCCTGGAGGAAGAACGCTTCGAAGCCCTGGGCGCACCGGTATTCGTGCGTGGCCACCTCAGGCGCTACGCGCAACTGGTCGGGCTGGCGCCCGATTCGGTGCTGGAGGCCTACCGTGCGGCCGTGCCCGCGAGCATGAGTCCGCCGTCGCTGGCGCGCCCGCGGGTGGAGCCCGAAGCCATGCGTATCGGCGCCTGGCCGCTCTGGCTGCTCGCCGGGGCGCTGGTGGTCGGCCTGGTCATCGCCCTTGGCAGCGCTCGCCGGGAGCCCCCGGGCACCCACGACGGCGAGGCGGCACCGGCAGCCTTCCACGGCCTGGAGCCGGACGCGGCGCAGCCCGGGGCGGGCAGCGGGGCAGCGGCCGGGGCGGATCCTGCGCCACCACCCGGGCCGTCTCCGGCGGGAGCCACCGCGGCGGGGGCCGACGAATGACCGCGCAGGTCCAGGCCATCCGCGGCATGAGCGACATCCTGCCCGCCGACACCGCCGTCTGGGCGCACGTCGAGGCGACGCTGCGCGGCGTGCTCGGCGGGTATGGCTATCGCGAGATCCGCGTGCCCATCCTCGAGCGCACCGAACTCTTCCAGCGCTCCATCGGCGAGGTCACCGACATCGTCGAGAAGGAGATGTACACCTTCGATGACCGCAACGGCCTCAGCCTGACGCTGCGCCCGGAGGCGACCGCCGGCATCGTGCGCGCGGCCATCGAGAACGGGCTGGTCCACAACCAGCGCCACCGCCTCTGGTCCACCGGCCCGATGTTCCGCTACGAAAAGCCGCAGAAGGGCCGCTACCGCCAGTTCCACCAGTTCGACATCGAGGCGCTGGGCTATCCGGGGCCTGACATCGATGCCGAGCTGATCATCATGCTGGCCCGCGCCTGGCGCCTGCTCGGCATCCGGCACCTGGATCTGCAGCTGAACTCCATCGGCATGCCGGAGGGCAGGGCACGGTACCGCGAGGCGCTCACCGCCTACTTCCGGGGGCACCTCGACGAACTCGACGAGGACAGCCGCCGGCGCCTGGAGCGCAACCCGCTGCGCATCCTCGACAGCAAGAACCCGGCGATGCAGGAGCTGATTGCCGGTGCCCCGCTGATCACCGCCTGCCTGGACGCCGACTCGGCCGCGCATTTCGCGAGCGTGCAGGCGATGCTGTCCGCCGCCGGCATCGCCTTTCGCGTGAACCCGCGGCTGGTGCGCGGACTCGATTACTACAACCGCACCGTGTTCGAATGGGTGACCGACCAGCTCGGCACCCAGGGCGCGGTGTGCGCCGGCGGGCGCTACGATGGCCTGGTGGAGCAGCTCGGCGGCAGCCCAATGCCCGCCATCGGCTGCGCCATCGGCCTGGAGCGGCTGGCCGAACTGTTCCGGCTCGGCGGTGGCGCGGCGGCCAGTTGCACGCCGGAGGTCTACCTGGTCGCGGTGGGTGATGCCGCCGTGGCGGCCGGCATGCGTCTGGCGGAGAACCTGCGCGACGGCAGGCCGGGGCTGCGGCTGGAGGTGAACTGCGGCGGCGGCGGCTTCAAGGCCCAGATGCGCCGTGCGGATGCAAGCGGTGCGGTGGTGGCGCTCGTCCTCGGGGAGGACGAGCTGGCCGCTGGCACCATTGGCGTGAAGGGCCTGCGCCGCGAGGGCGGGCAGCAGACCGTGAGCCAGGATGGCGTGCTGGCGGCGCTGGCGCCGCTCCTCGACCATCCCCCTGGCAATTGATCCTGGATGGAGTCCCATGGAAGACAACCTGACTGACCAACAACGCGCGGAGCAGGTGCGCCACTGGCTGGGCGCCAACGGCTGGTACCTGCTGGCGGGCCTGGTGCTGGGGCTTGCGGGGCTCTTCGGCTACCGCCAGTACACGGGCTACCACCAGCACCAGGCGGAGCAGGCCTCGGCGGTCTACGAGGAGCTGCTGGCGGCGCTGCGTGCAAACCGTGGCCCGCCTGCCGCCGACCTGATGAAGCAACTGGTTGCCGACTACGCCGCCACGCCCTATCCCGATCTCGCGCGCCTGCTGATGGCCCGCGCGAGCATCGACCAGGGCAAGCCCGACGAGGCCGCCAACTACCTGCGCCAGGTGGCCGATGGGGCCCGCAGCCGCGAGATCGGCGAGGTGGCGCGGCTGCGGCTCGGCCGGCTGCTGATCCAGGAGGAGAAGTACGACGAGGCACTGAAGGTGCTGGTGCCGCCACGCGGGTCGGCGCTTGCCGCGCGCTACCACGAGGTGCGTGGCGATGCGTACTCCGCGATGGGCAGGAACAGCGAGGCGGCCGGCGAATACCAGGAGGCGCTCAAGTCCGAGGACATCGGCGTCATCGATCCGCCCTTCGTCCGCGCCAAGCTCGACGAGGTCGGCAACGGCGCGCCACCCACCGCAGCCGCACCGCCGGCGCCGGCGAAATAGCGCAGCCGACGGTGACTGGAGTGCTGGAGATGACCACGGTCCGTGCATGTCGCCCGCTGCTGCGGGCCATCGGGGTGCTCCTGCTGGTGGCGGTGCCGCTGACCGGCTGCAGCTGGTTCAGCAAGGACGATGCCAACCCGCGCAAGCCGGCCGAGCTGGTCGACTTCAAGCCGACGCTGAAGATCCGCGAGGTCTGGAGCAGCGGCGTCGGCGGCGGCAACGACATCCTGCGGCTGGGGCTGGCCCCGGCCAGTGATGGCAGCCACCTCTACGCGGCCGACAACGATGGCCGCATCATCGCCTTCGATGCGGCCCGCGGCCGGCGCCTCTGGCGCGTGGATACCGGATTGCCGCTGGCCGGTGGCCCGGCGGTAGGCAGCGGCCACGTGGTCGCGGGTTCCAGTGACGGCTGGGTGGTGTCGCTGTCCGCCACCGACGGCCGCGAGGAGTGGCGCGTCAACGTGGCGAGCGAGGTCCTCGCGCCGCCGGCTGTGGGCCCGAAGGCGGCCTACGTGCGCACCGTGGACGGCAAGCTCATCGCGCTCGACCTCGGCGACGGCAGGCAGGCCTGGTTCATCCAGCAGACCATGCCGCGCCTGTCGGTGCGCGGCACGGGCTCCCCGGTGGTGGACCGCAACCTCGTGCTCTGTGGTTTCGACAACGGCCGCGTGGCGGCCTACGACGCCAGCGACGGCTCGGTCGTCTGGGACGTGCTGGTTGACCCGCCTTCCGGGCGCACCGAGGTGGAACGGCTGGCCGACATCAACGCGACGATTGCCGTCATCGGCACGGATGTCTACACCGTCGGCTACCAGGGCCGCCTCGCCGCCCTAGCGCGCGAGTCCGGGCAGATCCTCTGGAGCCTGGAGTTCTCCAGCTACAGCGGCCTTGGCGCCGACCTGAACAACCTCTATGTCTCGGGGGACACCGGGGACGTGCTGGCCGTGGAGCGGGCCTCCGGGCGGGAGCGCTGGCGGTCCAGCGCGCTCGCCTACCGCGACCTCACCGCGCCCACGCCGTTCGCCAGCAGCATCGTGGTGGGTGACTTCGAAGGCTACCTGCACTTCCTGGATGCAGCCACCGGCGAGCTGCGCGCGCGGGTACGCGCCGGCTCGCACCGCATCACCTCGGCGCCGCTGGTGGTGGGCGACCTTCTCTACGTGCTCACCGACGGCGGTGAGCTCGTGGCGTTCCGCGACGCCACCCCGCAGGAGAACTGACTCCTGATCCCCGTCCTCGCCCTGGTCGGCCGTGCCAACGTCGGCAAGTCGACGTTGTTCAACCGCCTGACCGGCACGCGCGATGCGCTGGTGGCCGACTACCCGGGGCTCACCCGCGACCGGCTCCATGGCTTCACCGCCGGCAACCTGCCGTCCGCCGTGGTCATCGATACGGGCGGGCTGGCCGAGGGCGGCGACGAGATGGCGCGGCTGATGCACGCCCAGGTCGAGCTGGCGGTGGCGGAGGCCGATGTCCTGGTGATGCTGGTCGACGGCCAGGCCGGCCTCGGCAGCGAGGACCGCTACGTCGCCGCGCTGCTGCGCCGCTCGGGCAAGCCGGTGGTGCTGGCCGTGAACAAGGCGGAGGGCCGCGCCGCCGATGCCTTCGTCGCCGAGTTCTGGGGACTGGGACTCGATGCGCCGCTGGCCGTTTCGGCAAGCCACGGCGACGGTGTGCGTGATCTGTTGGTAGCCGCGCTCGCGCTCTGCCCGCCTGCCGCCGATGAGGGCGCCACCGGGCAGCCGGCCGCACAGGGCCCGCAGATCGCCGTGGTGGGGCGACCCAATGTCGGCAAGTCCACGCTGATCAACCGCCTGCTGCGCGAGGACCGTCTCGTCACCCGCGACGAGCCGGGCACGACGCGCGATGCGGTGCGCGTGCCATTCGAACTGGAGGGCGTACCCTACACGCTGGTGGACACCGCCGGGCTGCGCCGGCGTGCCCGCGTCACCGAGGCCATCGAGAAGTTCAGCGTGGCCAAGACGCTGCAGGCAGTGGACGAGGCCGACGCGGTGATCGTCATGCTCGATGCGCGCGAGGGGGTCACCGAGCAGGATGCCTCGCTCATCGGGCTGGTGCTCGAGCGCGGCCGCGCGCTCAGCATCGGCATCAACAAGTGGGACGGCATGACCGACAGCCAGCGGCGCAAGTTCATGCACGGCTACGCGCACAGCCTGCCGTTCCTCGACTTCGCCGAGGTCCACCGCGTCTCCGCCCTGCACGGGAGCAACATCCTCGAGCTGTTCCACAGTGCCGCGCGGGCGGCGCAGGCGGCCCGTGCCGAGCTGCCCACGCAGGAACTCACGCGCGTGCTCGGCGAGGTCGTCACCAGGCATCCGCCGCCCATGGTGCGCCGGCACCGCATCCGGCTGAGCTACGCCCACCAGGGCGGGCGCCGCCCCCCGCTCATCGTGGTGCACGGCAACCAGGCCGAGCTGCTGCCCGACAGCTACCGCCGCTACCTGGTCAACGAGTTCCGGCGTGCCTTCGGCCTCACCGGCACGCCCATCCGCCTGGAGCTGCGCACCGGGCGCAACCCCTTTGCCGGCCGGCGCAACGTGCTGACCCGCCGCCAGGCGGAAAAGCGCCGGCGCCTGCGGCGCCACGCCAGGTAGCAGCTGGCCCGCCAGCGCATATCGATATAACCACGCCGCCGTCGACCGGCCTGCCGGGGCTCCCGATAATGCCCCGAGGCAGGCAAGGCAGGAGTTCCCGGCGTGGGCGATGCGCGCAAGTTCTTCCAGGTTCCGGGCGGCTTCGGGATGCGCCGTGGCGGCACGCTCGACCGGCCGGTGCTCGCCTACGAGACCTGGGGCCGGCTCAACGGCGCGCGCGACAATGCCGTGCTGATCTTCACCGGCATGTCGCCCCCGGCGCACGCGGCCTCCTCGCCGGCGGACCCCTCCCGCGGCTGGTGGGAGGAGATCGTGGGGCCTGCGCGGCCCATCGACACGCGCCGCCATTTCGTGGTCTGCCTGAACTCGCTTGGCAGCTGCTTCGGCTCCACCGGGCCGGCATCGGTGGATCCCGCCACGGGGTCGCCCTACGGCCCGGGCTTCCCGGTGCTGGCGCTGGAGGACGTGGCGCTGGCCGGCCGGCTGCTGCTCGGGCACCTCGGCATCGACGTGCTGCACACGCTGGTGGGGCCCTCCATGGGCGGGATGACCGCGCTGGCCTACGCCGCGCAGTTCCCCGGCAAGGCCCGCCGGCTCCTGCTCATCTCCACCGGCGCGCATGCGCTGCCCTTCGCGGTGGCGCTGCGGTCGCTGCAGCGCGAGGCGATCCGGAGTGACCCGGACTTCGCCGGCGGCCGCTACGACCCGGCCGCGGGACCCACCACCGGCATGCGCCTGGCGCGCAAGCTCGGCATGATCAGCTATCGCTCGGCCGGGGAATGGGAGCAGCGCTTCGGCCGCGGACGCGTCCCCGGGGAGCGCGGGGGCGGGGATGGCATCGCGCCGGAGTTTGCGGTCGAGGCCTACCTCGAGGCGCAGGCGCGGAAATTCACCGGCCAGTTCGATCCCAACTGCTACCTCCTCCTCTCGCGGGCCAGCGACCTGTTCGACCTCGCCGACCACGGCGAATCCGTGGCTGCAGTCCTCGCCCGCCTGCGCGTCGAGCGCGCGCTGGTCATCGGCGTCGAGTCCGACGTCCTGTTCCCGATCCACCAGCAGCGCGAGCTGGCCGCAGGCCTCGCCCAGGGCGGCGCCGAGGTCGTGCTGGAGGAGCTGCCCTCCGTCCAGGGCCACGATTCCTTCCTCGTGGACATGGAGCACTTCGGGCCGGCCATCGGACGGTTCTTCGCGCCGACGCAACGGCCTGCGGCCGGCCTTGGCGGAGCCGGTGTCCATCGCCTACACTCCCGGCCACAGTCGCCCGGCGGGTCCCTGCCGCCAGCCTGGGCGGCAGGGAAGGGAGACCATGGACCATCGTGCGCGCAACGCCGTCAAGCGACGCCTCGCCTCGGGTGAGGTCGCCGTCGTCACCGCCGGCCACTCGGGGTCGGCCGACACCATCGACCTCATGGGCAGCCTCGGCCTCGACGGCTTCTGGATCGAGGGCGAGCACGGCCCGCTGAGCTGGGAGCGGCTCGGTGACCAGTCGCGGGCCGCCGACCTCTGGGGCATGGCCGCCCTCGTGCGCGTGTCGCGCCCCGACCCCTCGCTCATCGTGCGTGCGCTCAGCCTCGGGGCGCACGGCATCATCGTCCCTGGCGTGCGTACGGCCGAGGAGACGCGCGCCATCGTGCAGGCGGTCAAGTTCAGGCCGATCGGCGAGCGCGGCGTGACGCTCGGCCGGCGTTCGTACGGGCGCCCCCGCTTCCTGCACGAGGACAACGACGAGACCGTGGTCGTGGTGCAGCTCGAGGATCCCGTGGCCCTGGCGAATGCGGAGGCGATCGCGAGCGTCCCCCACCTCGACGTGGCCATGGTCGCGCAGAACGACCTCGCCCAGTCCATGGGGCACCTCGGCGAGGCGGGCCACCCCGAGGTGCAGCAGGCCATGGCCTCGACGCTGGCGCGGATCGCCGCGCTCGGGCCCGGTCACGCGGTGGCGGGCGCGAACATCGGCCGGGCGGCCGAGGTGGCGGCCACGCTCGCCCTCGGCGTGCGGTTCCTCTATGCGAACTACGATGCCTGGCTCGGGGCCGCGGCCCGCGAATACCTGGCGGCCGCGCGCAAGCAGGCTGCCACCGCCGCCCACCGATGAAGACACAAGGATACTGACATGGCCAACTTCCCCGAACTGCCACCGCTGCCCACCGGGCTGGTCGGCAGCTACGCCCAGCCCGAGTGGCTGATCCGCCGCGACCTGCTCGCCAAGTCGCTGCCGGCGCGCATCCGGCGCACCGACCTCTGGCGCGTGGCCGAGGAACACCTGCCCGAGGCGCTCGACGACGCGGTGCGCCTGGCGGTGCATGAGCAGGAGCGGGCGGGGATCGACATCATCACCGACGGCGAGGCCTGCCGCGAGAGCTACTCGAACCACTTCGCCAACGCGCTCGATGGCATCGACCGCGACAACCCCGGCCAGGCGAAGGACCGCACCGGCGCTGCGGTCTCGGTACCGCGGGTGGTGGGCCCGATCCGCCGGCGTGGCCCGGTGGAGGTCGAGGCCGTGCGCTTCCTGCGTGCCCAGACCGACCGGGCGATCAAGGTGACCGTGCCCGGGCCCTTCACCATGGCCCAGCAGGCGCAGGACGACCACTACGGCGACCGTGCGAAGCTCGCCATGGCCTATGCCGCCGCCGTCAACGAGGAGGTGCTCGACCTCTACGCCGCCGGTGTCGACATCGTGCAGCTCGACGAGCCCTATCTCGAGGCGCGCCCCGAGGAGGGCCGCGCCTATGCCATTCCGGCGATCGACCGGGCGCTGCAGGGCGCACCGGGGCCGACGATGCTGCACATCTGCTTCGGCTACGGCATCCATGTCGGCGAGAAGGCCAACCGTTACCGCTACCTCGCCGAGCTGGCCGGCTGCACCGTCACCGACCTGTCGATCGAGGCCGCGCAGCCGAAGCTCGATCTCGGCGTGCTGGCCGATCTGGGTTCCAAGCGCATCCACCTCGGCGTGATCGACCTGCGCGAACCCGCGGTGGAGACGCCGGAGCTGGTGGCCGAACGGCTGCGTGCGGCGCTGAAATTCCTGCCGGTCGAGCGGCTCGCGGTGGCCCCCGACTGCGGCATGAAATACATCCCCCGGGCGCGGGCCTACGCCAAGATGGCAAACATGGTTGAGGGTGCCCGGATGGTGCGCGCCAGGCTGTAGGCGCGGGGAGGGCGACTCAGGGCAGCTTTTCCAGCACCGTCGCCTCGATCGTGCCCTCGGCGAGCCGCGCGCGCACCACCGTGCCCACGGCGACATCCGTGGCCCGGTGGATCACCGCGCCGCTGGCCGCATCGCTGACGATGGCATAGCCGCGCTCGAGCGTGCGCAGCGGGCTGAAGGCCTGCAGCGAGGCGGCCGCCACCGCCAGCCGGTTGCCGCCTGCCGCAAGGCGCAGGCGCAGCGCCGCGGCCAGGCGCAGGCGCTGGTGCCCGAGCTGCTCGCGCCGGCGCCCGAGGAGGGCCACCGGCGTGGCCGCACGCAAGCGCACCCGCGCATGGCCGCCCTGCAACTGCCGCAGGCTGAGCGCGCCCTGCATGCCGCGGGCCAGCCGTGCGCCCAGTTCCCCGAGCCGCTGCGCGTGCTGGCGCAGCACCAGGCCGGGGTGCACGCGCCCCAGGCGCCGGGTGACGGCATCGCTGCGCTGGGCGAGGCGTTCGAGGCCACGCTCCAGCGTCATGGCCACCCGCCGTTCGAGTGCGCGGATACGGGCCAGCCACTCGCGGCAGTCCGGCACCACCAGTTCCGCGGCACCCGAGGGCGTCGGCGCGCGCAGATCGGCCGCAAGATCGGCCAGGGTGAAATCGGTTTCATGGCCGATGCCGCTCACCACGGGGATGGGGCAGGCGGCGATGGCGCGGGCGACGCTTTCCTCGTTGAAGGACCAGAGGTCCTCGAGCGAGCCGCCACCACGGGCGATGATCAGCACGTCGCACTCGGTGCGGGCCCCGGCCGTGGTGATGGCAGCGACGATTTCGCCCTTCGCGGCCCCGCCCTGCACCTGGGTCGGGTAGATCACCACGGGCACCGCCGGGAAGCGCCGGCGCAGGACCTTGAGGATGTCGCGCAGCGCCGCGCCGCTGGGCGAGGTCACCACGCCAATGCGCCGCGGCAGCGGCGGCAACGCGCGCTTGCGGGCGGGATCGAACAGGCCTTCGGCGGCCAGCCGCTGCTTCAGCTCCTCGAGCCGGCGCAGCAGCAGCCCGTCGCCGGCGGGTTCCATGTGCTCGACGATGAGCTGGTACTCGCCACGGGGCTCGTAGAGGCCGATCCGCGCCCGCACCAGCACCTGCTGGCCGTTTTCCGGGCGAAAGCGCAGCGTCCGGGCGGCACCGCGGAACAGGGCGCAGCGCACCTGGGCCTGTTCATCCTTGAGGGAGAAGTACAGGTGCCCGGAGGCGGGGCGGGCCAGGTTGGAGACCTCGCCCGTGACCCAGAGGGCCGGAAAGGCCTGTTCCAGCAGCAGGCGCGCCTCGCGGTTGAGCCGCGAGACGGTGAAAACGGGCTCGGCGGCGGGCTTCTCCATGGCCGCGGCAGTTTACCGTGCCCGGCCGGCTGCGTACCATTACGCGTTTCCCGCCACTGTCTGCGGGAGGCCGCCAGGAGTCCCCATGCGCATCGCCGAGGAAGCCCTCACATTCGATGACGTCCTGCTCCAGCCCGCGTACTCCGATGTCCTGCCGCGCGAGGTCAGCCTGGCCACCCGGCTCACGCGCGAGATCAGGCTGAACATCCCGCTGGTGTCCGCCGCCATGGACACGGTCACCGAGGCCCGCCTCGCCATCACCATGGCGCAGGAAGGCGGCATCGGCATCATCCACAAGAACATGAGCATCGCCGAGCAGGCGCGCCAGGTGGCGATGGTCAAGAAATTCGAGAGCGGCATGGTGAAGGACCCCATCACCGTGTCCCCGGAGATGACCATCCGCGAGGTCCTCGAGATGACCCACGCCAACCACATCTCCGGCATGCCGGTGGTGGAGAGCGGGCGGACCGTGGGCATCGTCACCAACCGCGACCTGCGTTTCGAGACCCGGCTCGACGAGCCGGTCTCGGTGGTCATGACGCCGAAGGAAAAGCTGGTCACGGTGCGCGAGGGCGCGAGCAAGGAGGAAGTGCTGGCCCTGCTCCACAAGCACCGCATCGAGAAGGTGCTGGTGGTCAACGACCGCTTCGAGCTGCGCGGGTTGATCACCGCCAAGGACTTCCAGAAGGCCAAGGATTACCCCATCGCCTGCAAGGACGGCCGCGGTGCGCTGCGGGTCGGTGCGGCAGTCGGCACCGGCCCGGACACCGGCGAGCGCGTGCAGGCGCTGGTGGCGGCCGGCGTCGATCTCGTCGTCGTCGATACCGCCCACGGCCACTCGCACGGCGTCATCGAGCGGGTACGCGCGGTGAAGAAGGCCTTCCCCTCGTTGCAGGTCATGGCCGGCAACATCATCAGTGGCGAGGCCGCCCGGGCACTCATCGAGGCGGGCGCCGACGGCGTGAAGTGCGGCATCGGTCCGGGCTCCATCTGCACGACCCGCATCATCAGCGGTGTCGGCGTGCCGCAGATCAGCGCGGTGTCCAACGTGGTCGCGGCGGCGGGCGAGGCCGGCGTGCCGGTGGTGGCCGATGGCGGCATCCGCTACTCCGGCGACATCGCCAAGGCGATTGCCGCCGGCGCCAACTGCGTGATGATCGGCAGCCTGTTCGCCGGCACGGAGGAGTCCCCCGGCGAGGTCGAGCTCTACCAGGGCCGCTCCTACAAGTCCTACCGGGGCATGGGTTCGCTCGGCGCCATGGCACAGAAGCACGGCTCCTCGGACCGCTACTTCCAGGACTCCGCCACGGAACTCGAAAAGCTGGTGCCCGAGGGCATCGAGGGGCGGGTGCCCTACAAGGGCAGCGTGGTCGCCATCATCAACCAGCTGACCGGCGGCGTGCGTGCGGCCATGGGCTACACCGGCTGCCACACCGTGGAGGACCTGCGCACGCGGCCCGCCTTCGTGCGCATCACCGGCGCCGGCATCAAGGAGAGCCACGTCCACGACGTGACCATCACCAAGGAAGCCCCCAATTACCGGACCGAGCTGTAGCCGCACACCGATGCCGAAGAAGAACGCGACACCGGCGGCTGTGCCGCCCGCCACACCCGCCGCCGGCCGCGCACCGGCCGCCCACCGCATCCTGATCCTCGATTTCGGCTCGCAGTACACCCAGCTCATCGCCCGGCGCGTGCGCGAGGCCGGGGTCTACAGCGAGGTACTGCCCTGGGATGCCAGCGACGCGGAGCTGCGTGCGTTCGCCCCCGCCGGCCTGATCCTGTCCGGCGGGCCCGAATCGACCATCGGGGGCGACACCCCGCCGCGGGCGCCCGATGTCGTGTTCCGGCTGGGCGTGCCGGTGCTCGGCATCTGCTACGGCATGCAGACCATGGCAGCGCAGCTGGGTGGCCGGGTCGAGGCCTCCGCGCATCGCGAGTTCGGCCATGCGCGGGTGACGGTGGAGGCGGGCGGTCGGCTGCTTGGTGGCCTCGGCGATGCCGCGGCCGGCGCCTGCTCCCTGGATGTCTGGATGAGCCATGGCGACCGTGTCGCCGCGCTGCCGCCCGGTTTCGACGCCATCGCCAGCAGCGGCAACGCGCCGCTGGCCG
>JADYZO010000018.1 GCA_020853135.1 Gammaproteobacteria bacterium | reverse complement strand
TGCGCCGCGAGCTTCAGCCCCTCGACCATCGTCAGATACGGGAACAACTGGTCGGCCAGCTCTTGCACGGTCATCCGGTGACGGATCGCCAGCGCGGCCGTCTGGATCAGCTCGCCCGCTTCGGGTGCGACCGCCTGCACTCCGATCAACCGTTCCGAGACGGCCTCGGCGACCAGCTTGATGAAGCCACGCGTGTCGAAGTTGGCGAGCGCCCTTGGCACGTTGTCCAGCGTTAGCAGCCGGCTGTCGGTTTCGATGCCGTCGTGGTGCGCTTCGGCTTCGCTGTAGCCCACCGTCGCCACCTGCGGATCGGTGAACACCACCGCCGGCATCGCCGTCAGGTCCAGCGCCGCGTCACCGCCGGTCATGTTGATCGCGGCACGGGTGCCGGCCGCCGCCGCTACGTAGACGAATTGCGGCTGGTCGGTGCAGTCGCCGGCAGCAAAGATGTGCGACGCGCTGGTGCGCATGGCGCGGTCGATGACGATGGCCCCTTGCGCGTTGACCTCGACGCCCGCCGCCGCGAGGTTCAGGCTGCGCGTGTTCGGCGCTCGGCCGGTGGCGACCAGCAGCTTGTCGGCGCGCAGTTCGCCGTGCCCAGTCGTGAGTACGAATTCACCGTCCGCATAGGCAACCTGGCTGGCTTGGGTGTGATCCAGCACCTCGATGCCTTCGGCGCTGAAGGCGGCCGTGACGGCCTCGCCAATGGCCGGGTCTTCGCGGAAGAACAGTGCGTTGCGCGCCAGGATCGTGATCTGACTGCCCAGCCGGGCGAAGGCTTGCGCCAGCTCGACAGCGACCACCGACGAGCCGATGACGGCCAGCCGCTCAGGGATTGAGTCGCTCACTAGCGCCTCGGTGGAGGTCCAGTATGACGTGTCCGCAAGGCCCCGGATCGGCGGTATCGCCGGACTCGCCCCGGTGGCAATCAGGCAGCGGTCGAAGCTCACCTCGCGCTTGCCGCCGTCAGCGGTCGCCACGGCCAGCGTGCGCGCGTCCTTGAACCGGGCCTCGCCGCGTAGCACGTTGATCGCCGGAGTACTCTCCAGAATGCCTTCGTACTTGGCGTGGCGCAGTTCCTCGACGCGGCCTTGTTGCTGGGCCAGCAGCCGTTCGCGCAGGATAGACGGTGGCGTAGGCGGGAGCCCAGAATCGAACGGGCTTCCCCGGCGCAGATGCGCGATGTGCGCGGCGCGAATCATGATCTTGGACGGCACGCATCCGACGTTGACGCAGGTGCCGCCGATGGTTCCGCGCTCGATCAGCGTCACGCGCGTCCCAAGCTCCACGGCCTTCAATGCCGCAGCCATCGCCGCGCCACCGCTGCCGATGACGGCCACGTGCAGCGCCGGCTCGCTGCCACTGCGCCTTGTTTCGCCTCCGAGCCGGCCCAGCGCCTTGTCCAACAGGCCGGCGGGCTTGTTTGGCGTATCGGAAAACCGTGCGCGGTAGCCGAGCGCAGTCACCGCCGCAACCAGCGGGTCCAGGCTCACGCCCGCATCCGCCTCGATCTCGGCCCGACGATGCGGATAGGACACCGAGGCCGTGCGCACGCCGGACACGTTCTCCAAAGCCTGCCTGACGTGCTCGGCGCACGACACGCAGGTCATTCCATCGATGTGAAGAGCAATCGCTTCGGCCATGATGGTGTCCTCATTGCTTGACGGTGGCAGGGTAGCCCGCGTTTGCGGTGGCCTTGGTTAAGGCTTCGGCGTTGGTCTTCGCGTCGTCGAAAGTCACGACGGCTTCCCGTTTCTCGAAGCTGACCGCGGCCTTTTGCACACCGGCGACCTTGGACAGGGCCTTCTTGACCGTGATCGGGCACGCCTCGCAGGTCATGCCGGGCACGGACAGGGTAACGATCTTCGTTGCAGCCCAGGCAGGGGGGCTCAGAGTGGCGGCCAGGGCGATCAGGGTGGCGAGTTTCTTCATGGCAATCCTTTCAATAGAACAGCGGCAGGACGTAGGGAAAAGCAAGGGCAACCAGGACTAGGGCGGACACGATCCAGAACATGATCTTGTAGGTCGTCCGCACCTGGGGCACGGCGCACACGTCGCCCGGCTTGCAGGCACGGGCCGGGCGGAAGATGCTGCGCCAGGCGAAGAACAGCGCGATGAGCGCCGCGCCGATGAAGATCGGGCGGTACGGCTCCAGCACGGTCAGATTGCCGATCCAGGCGCCCGAGAAGCCGAGCGCGACCAGGAAGAGGGGGCCGAGGCAGCAGGCCGAGGCGAGGATGGCCGCGACGCCGCCGGTCGCCAGTGCGCCGCGGCCGTTCTTGGGTTCCGACATAAGGTTCTCCTTCCCGGTCTTCGCTTGATGTTGTAACGTTATTTCCGTAGTCAACTACGGAGTCAAGTGCCATGGAGAACGCTTCGGAGAATCTGACCATCGGCGCCTTCGCCAAGGCGGCCGGTGTCAACGTGGAGACGATCCGCTTCTATCAGCTCAAGGGCTTGCTGCCCCAGCCGGAGCGGCCGTACGGGAGCATCCGCCGCTACGGGCGGGCAGATGTGGCGCGGGTGAAGTTCGTGAAGTCAGCTCAGCGCCTGGGGTTCAGTCTGGATGAAGTTGGTCAGCTCCTGAAACTGGAGGACGGCACTCATTGCAGCGAGGCGGCCGAGCTAGCCGCCCATCGGCTGGCCGATGTGCGCGCACGCATGGCGGACCTCACGCGGATGGAAGACGCGTTGTCGAAGCTGGTGAGCGAGTGCGACGCGCACCATGGCAATGTTTCCTGCCCGTTGATCGCAGCCTTGCATTGTTGCTGAATGGCTCCTTTTCAATGCGGGCGGCGACGAGTGCCGATTGCCACTCGCACAGACGCGCGCCTGACGCCACGCTTCCCGCCATGTTCCGCTGACACCCGTCAGCAGCATGCCCAGGTGGTCACGATCTTCAAGGCTACGGCGCGGTTCCGACCGCGTTGATCACACCAGTTCGCTCCGGCATCCACGCGCGAACGGCCATCGGTTCTCCCAATGGTGATGCCACCCAAGCTGTTCCTCAACCCACGCGGGGGTTCCACACCTTCCCCGCCTTGGGTCGGGTGTGTCTCCGCCTCTTTG
>JADYZO010000017.1 GCA_020853135.1 Gammaproteobacteria bacterium | reverse complement strand
GTGTGGCCGGGGGTGTGCAGCACCTCCAGCAGCTCGTCGCCCACCGCCACCGTGTCGCCCTGCGCGAGCCAGCGCGAGGGCGTGAAGGCCTGCGCGTCCAGGCCGCCGAACCGGCGGCCCTGTTCGGGCAGCACATCGAGCAGGAAGCGATCAGCGGCGTGCGGCCCCTCGATGGGCACGCCCAGGCGCGCGGCGAGTTCGGCGGTGCCGCCCGCGTGGTCGACATGCCCGTGGGTCAGCAGTATCCGGTCGATCCGGATGCCCTGTTCGGCAGCGATGGCGAGGATCTGCCTGATGTCGCCGCCGGGGTCGATCACCGCGCCCGCGGGGCTCGCATCACAGCGCAGCAGCGAGCAGTTCTGCTGGAAGGGGGTGACCGGGACGATGACAACTTGCATGGGCCTGCCGGAACCGGGTGCCAGCCGCCATTCTTGAATGAGGAATGGCCTTCGGGCAAGTCCCGCCGATTCATGGGCTTAGCTTGTCTTCCGGAAATTTCCTGTCAGAATGCTTCATCGTGCGCCAGGCCGATCGGGGGATCGGCCGGAAACAGCCAGGGGCAAGGGCCACCGTGGATCACGGGTCAACGCTGACGGGACTGCAGCAGCTGCTCGGGAGCAGCCGCACGGCGGGCGGGCTGGACATTGCCCTCACCAAGGTCGCGGTCGATTTCCAGAATCTCGACGAGACCGATGCCGTTGCGCTGCTCGGCGCCGGGACCGAGACCGTCCGCGCCGGCACCGGCTGCGACGCCGTCTGCGTGGCCCTGCTGGATGCCGCGGGCGAGGGCATCCAGCGGGTGTTCTCCGCGCGCGATGCCTTCACCGCCATCAACCCAGACGTCCTGCAGGGCGAGGGGCTCGCCGCCTGGCCCTGGCTGGCCGGCAACCTTGCGCAGCTGCGCCTGCTCGGCATCGGCGACACCGCCGCAGCGGCGCCGGCGCAGCACGTGGATGCCGGGCGCCTGCACGGCCTGGGTGCGGCGGCCATGCTGCTGGTGGGTTTCGAACTCTCCGGCCGGCGCGCCGGGTTCATCGCCTTCTTCTACGGCCAGCCGCAGCCGGAGTGGAATGCCGACCACCAGCTGCTGCTCAAGCTGCTCGGCTCGAGCCTGGCCGCGGGGCTGGAGCGCTCGCGCGCGCGCCAGGCGCTGGCCGAGATCGCCGAGCGCGATGCGGTGATGACCGCCACCGCCAACGACGGCACCTGGGACTTCGATCCCCGCGAGGGCACCCAGCGCTACTCCCCGCGCTGGCTCGCCATCATGGGCTACACCGCGGAGGACGTGCGCCGCGCGCCCATCGACTGGCGGCGCCTGGTCCACACCGAGGAACTGCCGCGCGTGCAGGCGAAGCTGCGCGAGCACATCGCCGGCCACACGCCGCTGTTCGAGAGCGTGCATCGCATGCAGCGCAAGGACGGCGAGTGGCGCTGGATGCACTGCCGGGCCCGCGCACTGCTCGATGCGCAGGGGCGCCTGCGCCGGCTGATCGGGGTGGAGACCGACATCACCGAGCAGAAGATCTACGAGGAGGCGCTGTTCAGGGAGAAGGAGAGCGCACAGATCACGCTGCAGTCCATCGGTGACGGCGTGGTGACTACCGATGCCGAATGCCGCGTGGAGTACCTCAACCCGGTGGCCGAGGACCTCACCGGCTGGCGGCTGGAGGAGGCCGCGGGCCGGCGCATCGACGAGGTCTTTCGCGGCTTCCACGAGGAAACCTGCGAGCCGCTGGAGAATCCGCTGTCGATGGCCATCCGGCGCGAGCGGCCCATCAAGTCGGTGCGCCCCACGCTGCTCATCCGCCGCGACGGCAACGAGATCTACATCGAGAGCACCGCGGCGCCGATCCGCAACGACCGCGGCGAGGTGACCGGCGCGGTGCTGGTGTTCCACGACGTCAGCGAATCGCGCGAGCTCAACCGCCGGCTCTCCTACCACGCCAGCCACGACATCCTCACCGGGCTGGTCAACCGCCGCGAGTTCGAGAACCGGCTGGAGCGGGCGCTGAAGAGCGCCAGGGCGCGGGAAACCTCCTACGCGCTGTGCTACCTAGACCTCGACCAGTTCAAGATGATCAACGACTCCTGCGGCCACGGCGCGGGCGATGCGCTGCTCGGCCAGCTCGGCGCGCTGCTCAAGGCGAAGATCCGCTGGCGCGACACGCTGGCCCGCCTCGGCGGCGACGAGTTCGGTCTGCTGCTCGAGAGCTGCACGCTGGAGGAGGCGCTCAAGGCCGCCGATGGGCTCAAGACCGCCATCCAGGAGCACAAGTTCAGCTGGGACGAGCGCAGTTTCCGCCTCGGCACCAGCATCGGCGTGGTGCCCATCACCGCGGAGACCCAGGACGTGGCCTCGCTGCTGTCCGCCGGTGACAGCGCCTGCCAGGCCGCCAAGGCCGCCGGGCGCAACCGCATCTACAGCTACCAGGAGAACGACCTCGACCTGATGCGCCGGCGGCGCGAGATGCAGTGGGCCGCGCGCATCACCAGCGCGCTGGAGGAATCCCGCTTCGAGCTCTTCCGCATGCCCATCCAGCCGCTGCAGGCGGAGGAGTTCGGCGCGCACTTCGAGATCCTGCTGCGCATGCGCGACGAGCAGGGCGCGCTCGTCTCGCCCGACCTCTTCATCGCCGCAGCCGAGCGCTACGGCATCACCCCGCGCATCGACCGCTGGGTCGTGGAAACCGCGTTCCGCTGGCTGGTCTCCGACACCGACGAGCGCGAGCGTCTCGCCATGTGCTCGATCAACCTCTCAGGCCAGAGCCTGGTGGACGACGAGTTCCTGCCCTTCGTGGTGCGCCAGTTCCAGAGAAGCGGCCTCGACCCCACGAAGATCTGCTTCGAGATCACCGAGACCTCGGCCATCGCCAGCTACGCCCAGGCCAGCCGCTTCATCAACGCCCTGAAGGAACTCGGCTGCAAGTTCGCGCTGGACGACTTCGGCACCGGCCTGTCCTCCTTCGGCTACCTCAAGCACTTCCCCGTCGACTACCTCAAGATCGACGGCAGCTTCGTCAAGGAAATCCTCCACGACCCCATCGACCGCGAGATGGTCCGCTCCATCAACGAGATCGGCCACCTCACCAACAAGAAGACCATCGCGGAGTATGCCGCCAACACCGAGATCATCACCATGCTCAAGGGCATGGGCGTGGACTTCGCCCAGGGCTACGGCATCGCCGAGCCCAGGCGCATCCTGATGACGGCTGCGGCGATGAATGGGTGAGGGGAGTGCCTGCACGGCTACGCTGACCGGCGCGTGCTTTTCGACACGCGACCGGTCGGGCGTTTAGTTGGACGACGAGCTTCAACTGGGGCGCCGACTCGGAATCCGCCGGTTTCGCATCAGCCTGTTAGATTTCCCGCTACGCGACGTCCAATAGAGCGCGCGGGTTGCGATCGGCCACCAACAGAAGTGTACGCGCCGCCCCAGAAGGCGCACGACGGCCCTGCTCCCAGTCCTGCAGCGTACGAACCGAGACACCGAGCAGGAGCGCAAAGCGGGCCTGAGAAAGGCCGGTCTTCTGGCGGATGCTGCCGACATCTGGCACGTTGATCACCCGTCCGTAATCGCCGCGCTTGATCTCACGCAGACCCTCGATAATTTCCCGCCCAATGTTGCGCTTTGCTTTAGCCATCTTCCACTTCCTTCCGAATCTGTCGAAGTACGTGCGAAGGTATGTTTGCTGCTACGTTCTTCGGGTACATGGTTAGCATCCAGATGACACCGGATTCATGGCGCACGAAATAGATGACGCGGTAGCCACTACGCTTACCTCGCCCAGGTGCGGCCCACCGCAGTTTTCGGACGCCGCCAGAACCGGGAATGACTTGGCCCGCATCGGGATTGCCCATGAGGGTGCGCTGCAACTCCGCATAACCGTCGTCCGTCAGGTAGTCGAAAACCAGCTTGGTGAAAAGCTTCGTCTCGATAAAGCTGAACATGACCGGAGTATACGGCTATGCCGTATCTCGTCAAGGGCAGCTTCGACAGGTGCTGGTTCAGCTCCGCACCCATCGCCCGCTGTCATCGGCCCCTGCACCACATGGTCCAGCAGCTCCGCCGGGATCCTGACCTCAGGCTCGCGACTCAGGCCCTTCGCTCTCTTGTGCTTGATCGGCATACTGACTCCCTCGCGTTGTCATGATATGCCTCGCACACAAAAATCCGGTCATGATGACCGCTGCGCCGCATCCTGCACCGCGAATTTCAAGGAACTGTTGGAACGCGGGCCGCTACGGCTTGACGTCTTCAAGGCGAACACCACGACCCGCCCGTACACTGGCTCGGGCTTTCGCAATACGCTCCAGGAACCGTGGATCGTTCTCCAACCGATACTCCAACCACTCGTCTTCCGACCGAAACCCAATCAGCACTCCGGCCGGCTTACCATGACGCGTAATGACAATTTCCCGGCTCGCTGCCTCCTTGAGGTAGCGTGACAGATCATCCTTCACCTCAGCGAGCGGAACTGTCTTTACTGAAGTTTTCCGAACTGACTTGGCCATGCTGAGGCCTCCGATTTCTGCACGATGGCGAGCACCTCGGCCGCACCATCGGCAATGTCATAGAACACCCGGAAATCGCCTACCCGCAGCCGATACTGCGGTTGGGACAGCCCGCGTAGCCGCTTGATTCGGCTACGACTTGGCTTGTCTGGCTGATGACGAAGGTGGACCTCGAGAGCCGCCTTTACCGCGGTACGATGTCCGGCTCTCAGCAGCGCCAAGTCCTCGAGCGCCTCCGGGGCCAGAATGATGTCATAACGCATTCTGGCCAAATTGTGGCCAGATTTTGCGCAATGCGCGACAGCCGCGTTCTAGCTATGAGTAGACGGCCCAGGGGCATGGGTGAAACACGGCGATTGCGCCGGATATGCCGCTGAAGCCGCCAGCAACCGGCTGATTTGCTTGCCACCGCCGAAAGATTAGGGAAGGTCTGATTTACCAGCCATGAAACTGATGGGCGGTACAGGATCGACTCCCGCGGTCATGAAGTGGCCCGGTTGTACGCCAACCGAGCCGGTTTCCGGCTCCAGATGCTGCATTCGACGG